>JACFNW010000127.1:0-5328 GCA_019454665.1 Fimbriimonadaceae bacterium
TGAAACGGATGACCGTGCCAGACGCCTCGGGGTCCGGCTCGGGGGCCGGGTCGGTCACCGCGACAGGCGCCTCGGTCTGAGGGGCCTCGGCCTTGGGAGGCTCCTGCGAGCAACCGATCAGACCAACCGCCAGCGGCGCCAACAACCAACGCTTAGCCAATCGAGTGCTCCCACGGATCGACCTTATCCATGAGGAAGTCCACTTTTTCGTTGGTGGTCTTGAGGCGGGCGGAGAGCACGCGGGCCAGGTTCGAGAGCACGACGAAGCCGAGTTCCTTGTCCTGCCACATCAGGCGGCGGAGGGGCTTGGCTTCGAACCGAACGAGCGTGGTGAGCGTGACGCAGAACGCGCTCGCGCTGCGCGGCTGGTCGTCAATGAGCGCCATCTCGCCGAGCACGCTGGGAGGGCCGACGGTGGCCAGTTCGTCGCCATCGGCCACACGGATGGAGATCTTCCCGTCGAGGATCACATAGAAGTCGTTGCTCTTTTCGCCGATCATCATGATCTGCTCGCCGGCGACCAAGTGGCGCACGACGCCAAGTTCGGCGACCCGCTGCAGCTGCTCGTCGTTGAGTCCCGCGACAAAGTAGCTCTGGCGGAAGGAGGCCCACTGCGATTCGTTGAGGCTCATCGTGTTGCGATGTTACTCCAGCGTGCGCTTGGTCCATGCGATGCGCTCCGCTCGGTCGGCGGCATGGGCACGCGCTTGGTGAGCCTGTTCGGCTTCGTAGGGCTCGTAGTGGATCATCACGACGGCTCCGGCGAGGGCGCGACCCACCTCCTGCTCGATCTCTTCCGCGATCTCGTGGGCCCGCACGAACGTGAGCGAATCCTCCAGCATGAGGTGCAGTTCGACGTGTCGCTGCGCGCCGACCATTCGTGTACGGACGTGGTGATAGCCCCGTGTGTCGGGGTGAGCGCGCAACGTCGCCTCGAGCAGAGCGAGATCTTCGTCGGGCAACGCTCCATCCACCAGCGGGTGGGCAAGCTCGCGCAGTCGGCGCACGGCTATGTGGACGGTGACCAACACGAACACGACCGCAACGCCTGGGTCAACACGAGGCTCTCCCGTGGCCCAAACAAAGAGCAGACCCACCAGGACGCCGAGCGAACTGAGCGTGTCGGCCCGAAGGTGGAGAGCCTCCGAGGCCAAGGCCGGGCTTCCCGTTCGCTTGGCGACGCGATCAAGGTAGGCGCCGACCGCCGTGTTGGAGACCGCCGCATAGGCCATCGCCGCCAGACCCCAATCCACGCGAACGGGAGACGGATGGCCGAAGCGACGGTACGCCTCCCAAAGAATGTAAAGCGATGAAGCGATTACGGCCAACATCTGCAACGCCGAGGAGAGCACCTCGACCTTGCCGTGGCCGTAGGGATGGGCGCGGTCCGGGGGTCGCGCCGAAGCCGCCAGCACCGCCACGGCGGTCGCCGAGATCAGCACGTCAACCAGCGACTGCAATCCCTCGCCGAGGACCGAGACGCTGCCCGTCGCCCAAGCCGCAGCCAACTTGGCGGTCACGACCAGAATCGTTGCCACAAGCGACAACCATCCGGCGCGGACGGCCAAAGCCGGCGAATCGGCCAGCGGAGCGGTCATTGGCTCTCATTTTGGTGCGCCGCCGGGTCGGATCGCCAGGGACTTCGTTGGGTCACCCTCGGTTTGAGTCTCGCTTCGCTGATTTCTGCACAACCCACTTGACTCGTCTGGTATCCTTCCGGCGAACCCGACTGTATCAGTCGGACGCATGACGATGAGTGCTTTCGCAAGGAAGCGCAGGATGGAGTTCCAAAGCAACATGATGTTGATTCGACACGCACTCCGCACCGTTCCCCGTGCCTGGTTCGGCAGGCTGGGCGCATGGTTGACGGTTCTAACGGCCGTTCTCCCGCTTCAAGCCTTCGCCGCTGGCGGCGAGAACGTTGAACTGGTGTTCTCGGCGCAAGACCGGATGTACCTTTACGCGTCGCTCGGTTTCGGCGTGATCGCGATTATTGCCGCCTTGATGATCAGCGGCGCGGTGAAGAAGCAGTCGCCCGGCAGCCAGAAGATGCAGGAAGTCGGCCAAGCCATTCGCGAAGGCGCGTTGGCCTACCTGCGACGTCAAGTCCAGACGATGATGTTCTTCGTCGTCATGGTCGCCATCGGTTTGTGGCTGATGTACCGGGGCAACTACGGCGACGTCACGGCCGCATTGGTGGCCGCATCGTTCGTGGGCGGCGTGGCCGCATCCTATATCGCGGGCTATTTCGGCATGCTCATGGCCGTCAACGGCAACATGCGCACGGCCCACGCCGCGCTCACCAGCTTCAAACAAGCCCTCGAAGTGGCCTTCCGCAGCGGCGCAGTCGCCGGTCTGGTCACCGTGGGTATGGGCCTCATCGGTGCGACCCTCATCTTCATGTTCGCCGGTGGTTCGGCGATGAAGTTGCTCGTCGGCTTCGGCTTCGGCGGTTCGCTTGCCGCGCTGTTCATGCGCGTTGGAGGCGGCATCTTCACGAAAGCCGCCGACGTCGGCGCGGACTTGGTCGGCAAGGTCGAAGCGGGTATTCCCGAGGACGACCCCCGCAACCCCGCGACGATCGCCGACAACGTGGGCGACAACGTGGGCGACTGCGCCGGCATGGCCGCCGACGTGTTCGAATCCTACGAAGTCACGTTGGTCGCCGCCATCGTTTTGGGTGCGGCCACTGCCGCGATCTTCGACACGTCCACGTGGATGAAGCTCATCCTGTTCGCGCTCATGGCGCGCGGCGTGGGCATCGTGGCCAGCATCTTCGGCATCCTGTTCGTTCGCGGCAGCGACGACGTGAACACCGACGCCCTCAAGCCGATTCGCCGGGGCTTCTCGTTCTCGGCCGTCGTGGCGTTGGCCGGAACGCTGGCGCTCGCCTACTTCATGATGGGCGGCACGGGCGACCCGATCAAGACCACTCAGCTCAAGTCCGCAAACGAGTTCCGGCTCGAGGAACTCAAACAGGTCCTCTCGATCCGCGACCAACTGGCCGCCGAGAAGAAGCTCGAGAAGTGGCAGATCACGGTCAAGGACCTCGTCGAGGCGCAAGCCATCAAGGACCTTTACAAAGACGAGGCCGAGCGGACCCCCGCGGTTTCGCAAGCCTTGTTCACGGCACCCGAGCAGATGCCGCCGGCACCAAAGCTCGAAGGCTATCAGAAAATTGACTTCTCGAAGACGGGCGGCGTGACCGAATACGCCATCAACGATCCCAACGCCGAGAACTTCACGACCAACAAAGTCACGTTCAAGGAGGCGTTCGATGGCGCGGACAAGGCCCTGTTCGTCTTCGAACTCGAGGTGACCCAGACGCCCGCCGAGGGCCAACCCGCCGTCCCGGCTCAGAAGCAGTGGTACGGCCCGCTGTCGCAGAAGAAACTCGACGACGCCCTGAAGCAGGCCCCGGCCAACGTCAAGGTCAATCAGCTCAGCAAGGTCCCCGTGACGCTCTACGCCAACAGCGCGGGCGACGTGGTGGCCGCGATCGAGGGCGAAGGCCCCGCGCCTCACAAGGTCGCTTCGATCATGGGCATGCCCAGCTACTACAAGGTCAGCCCGACCGAGTACAGCAAGCTGGAAGAGGCCGCCAAGGAAGACGCCGGCAAAGCCGTTCCTCCGCCTTCGACGATGCAGATCGCGACCGCCGAGCACAAGCTCGTGCCGTGGCATCTGTTCTTCATCGCGATCGCGTTCGGCGTGCTCATGGCGTTCGCCATCGAACTGCTGACCGACTACTACGTCTCGACGCACAAGAAGCCGGTCCGCGAGGTCGCCACCGTGGCCTCCGCCGGTCCCGCTCCGATGATCATCCAGGGCTTTGCCTATGGCTTGGAGTCCAGCGTCATCTCGGTGTTCGCGATCGTGGTGGCCTTGATCGTGCCACTCTCGATCTTCCCGCCGGGTCAGTACGGTGGCTACCTGCTGAGTTTTTACGGCATCGCGCTCGTGGGTCTCGGCTTGCTGACCACGACGGGCTACATCCTCGCGATGGACACGTTCGGCCCGATCTCGGACAACGCGCAAGGCGTGTACGAGATGTCTGGCGAAGGCCACGACAACGAATACGGCACCAAGGGCGTCCAACGCCTCGACGCCGCCGGCAACACGACCAAGGCTCTGACCAAGGGCTTTGCGATCGCCACCGCAGTCGTCGCCGCCGTCGCCTTGTTCCACTCCTATGTGGATGCGGCCAAGCTCACCAGCATCGGCATGCCCATCGAAGTGCCCGAGATCTTCCTTGGCCTGCTCATCGGTGGCGCGGCGCCCTACCTCTTCTCCGCGTTCTCGATCAACGCCGTCGGTCGCGCTTCGTTCGACCTCATCAACGAAGTGCGGCGTCAGTTCCGCAACGACCCGGGCATCATGAAGGGCACGAGCAAGCCGGACTACGGTCGCTGCGTCGCCATCGTGACCCAAGCCGCGCAGAAGGAACTCCTTGGCCCGGGCGTGTTGGCCATCGCGATGCCGGCTCTCGTGGGCTTCGGCTTCGCGATCGGCAAGGCCCCGGTCGAGATCGGTGGCTCGATGTACAACCTCACCGGCGCGCAAGCGTTGGGCGGCTTCCTTGCGGGAACCATCATCAGCGGCCAGCTCATGGCCGTGCTGCTCGCCAACTCGGGCGGCATGTGGGACAACGCGAAGAAGCTCATCGAGGACGGCATGCACGGGGGCAAGGGCACCGAAGCCCACAAGGCGGGCGTCGTCTGCGACACCGTCGGCGACCCGTTCAAGGACACCGCCGGTCCGGCGCTCAACCCGCTGATCAAGGTCATGAACCTGGTCGCCCTGTTGCTCGCGCCGATCATCATCCAGCCGCTCGACCAGAACACTCTGACCATCGTGACCGCGGTTGCGGGTGCGATGCTGGTGTTCTCGTTCTGGTGGTCCAAGCGTGGTTCGATGGGCGCGAGCTTGGAAGCTGCAACCGCCGAGGCTGCCGCGCATGCCGCGCTTGCGGCCGGCGTGCCGACAGCCGCCCCCAAGAAGGCCAAGAAGACCATCACGGTCGAAGACCAGCCTACGAGCGACGAACCCAAGTCGGAGTAGCTCTGCGAGAAAGCCGCCCGGTCCTTGCGACCGGGCGGCTTTTTTGCACGAACCCTTGCATCCGATGGGGCGGTTGCGCCATCGTTGCCCAATGCGTTATCTGGCAGGTCTTCTGATGAGTCTCCTGGTGTTGGGATGTGCTCAGCCCGCCTCCGAGCCGGCCCCCGGCCCCAGCGAGTCGGCCCTGAAGCTTGAAGAGGGCACCCCGATTCCGGTCGTCACACTCGCGTTCCTGAACATGGACGCCCCGGCAGGAACCGAGGTGCC
>JACFNW010000127.1:5338-6686 GCA_019454665.1 Fimbriimonadaceae bacterium
GGTGCCCATGATGGTCGCCGAAGACGTGGCCTTGGACGGCAAAGTGGCCATCCGCGCGGGAACGCTCATCGTGGGCTCGGTGGCAGGCGCCGAAGGCGGGGCGCTGGCGATTCACGCAGGCGAAGGCTATCTCAAAGAAGACATGCCGTTCTCGGTTCGCGGCACCGTCGAGGCAGGCGGCGATCTGACCTTGGACGCAAAGGGCGACCCGCGCCCCGAGATCGCAGCGTTCATGGCCAAGGACGGCGACCGTATCCTGCTCGAGAGCATCGTCCTCGCTCTTGAAAGCGATCGGCTCGAACCGGCGCTGGAAGACCCAGAGAACAGCGCAGGGCTCAAGGCCATCCTAGAAGCGGTGAAGGCACCGAGCGCCGAAACGTGGACCAAGCCTGAAACGCACCGAGCAGCCGATGCCTTTCTGATGGAAGTCCGGAACGGTCGCTGGGCCGAGGCGGCAAAGAAGCAGCCCGATGGGCTGGTGGATGCGATGCTCGACTTGCTGAAAGTGGCGTCGGATGCGGGGCTGGCTTTGGACGCCGAGAACACCCGGATCCCCGTGGGCAAAAGAACGACCGTGTACCTGAACAAGGCGCTCGAAGTGCCGAAGTCCTCAGGTTAGGGCTTGCCTAATCCCGCCGGCGCCCTGCTCTGGCCCAGCAGGCCCGCCATCGCGACGATGGTGACGACATAGGGAATGCAGAGCCAGAACTCGGAAGGCAACCGCGCCCCGAGCAGCGGCGTTCCCTGAAACTGGATCTGCAAGGCCTCGAACATGCCGAACAGCAGCGCCGCCGCTGCGGCCGGGACGGGACGCCAGCGCCCCAAGATGAGGGCCGCGAGCGCGATGTAGCCCTTGCCGCCCGTCATGCCGTCGGTGAAGCGTCCGGCGTTGCTCACAATCAGCACGCCTGCGAGGCCCGTGAACACGCCTGTGCCGATCAAACCGAGCAGGCGCACGCGCAGGGGGTCCACGCCCATCTGCCGCGATTTGCCGGGGTCGCTGCCGACGGCAAGCATCCGCAGGCCCGGGCGTGTGCGGGTCGCGTAGACCAGGAGGATCGCCGGCAGTCCAAACGCCAGAACGTAGTAGACGGGGAGAGGCAGTTGGGGAATCTGGCCCGTGGCGCTGAGGTCGGTGAACCGTTTGTTGAGGAAGTTGCTCCCCCCGACCGCGACGAGGTTGAGCGCCATGCCGCTCACGATGTGGTCCAGCTTGTAGGTCTGGGTGAACAGCCAATGCGCCAGCGACATCAGGAGGGCCGCCGCGATGCCGACCAGCAGTCCGACCGCCGCATTGCCCGAACTCGCCGCCGCCAGTGCGGCCGCGCACGCGGCCATCAGCATCTTG
>JACFNW010000128.1:0-432 GCA_019454665.1 Fimbriimonadaceae bacterium
CGGCGCTGCCGTCGGCTTCGCCACGTTCGGCCTTGAACGTGCTGGCCTTGCGGCCCTCGCGGAACAGGTCTCCGCTGACGCCCTTGAACGAGCCCTTGTCGGGCTTGTCGCCTTCGAGCGTGAGCGAGGCGGCCTCCCAATGGATGTTCCAGAGGACGGGCCGGTCGCCCTCGGCGGATCGCTGGGTCGCCTTTCCGGCTTCGGTCAGGATGCCGCGCTTGGCTTCGGGCTTCGCCTCGGGTTCGGGCGCGGGCGATTCGGCCTTCTTGGGGCTCCCGCAGCCGAGGAGGGCGGCGGCGAGCAGGACGGCGAGCCAGGGTTTCACAACCGCTTCCTCCACGCGTCGAGCAGTTGGAGCGCTTCGATCGGCGTGAGTTGGTTGACGTCGAGTCCCCGCAGTTCGCGCACGACCGGCGACTCTTCGGCTTCGAA
>JACFNW010000128.1:442-6676 GCA_019454665.1 Fimbriimonadaceae bacterium
CGCGACGGGACGGGGCGGGGCTTGGGTGGCGTGCAGATCGGCCAGCACTTCGCCAGCCCGCTGAAGCACTCGGGGCGGCACACCCGCCTTGCGGGCCAAGTGGATGCCGTAGCTCTTGTCCGTGCCTCCAGGGAGGACGCGGTGCGTCCACACGACTTGGTCGCCGATCTCTTCGACGGCCACGCGGAAGTTGCGGACGTTGGGCAGTTGCGATGCCAAATCGTTCAGTTGGTGGTAGTGGGTGGCGAACATCGTCTTACAGCCGATGCGCGCGAGCTCTTCCACCATCGCCCACGCGATGGCCAGCCCGTCCCACGTGCTGGTGCCTCGGCCCACCTCGTCCAAGATGACCAGACTGCGCGAGGTGGCGTGGTTGAGGATGTTGGCGCTTTCGACCATCTCCACCATGAAGGTGCTTTGGCCGAGTGCGATCTCGTCTTTTGCGCCGATGCGGGCAAAGATGCGGTCGCACAATCCCAAGCGGCAGGATGCGGCGGGCACGAACGACCCGATCTGCGCCATGAGGGCGATCAGGGCCGTCTGGCGCAGGTAGGTGGACTTGCCGCTCATGTTCGGACCCGTCAACACCATCTGACGCGCGGCGTCGTTGAGCGACAGGTCGTTGGGCACGAACGTGTTGACGTTGGCTTCGACCACGGCATGGCGGCCTTGGCTGTATTCGAGTCGGTCTTCCTCGACGAGTTCGGGCTCGATGTAGCGGTTGCGGACGGCGGCCTCGGCCAGGCCGGCGAGCACGTCGAGTTCGGCGATGGCGCGGGCGGTTTGGATCAGGGGCGCGGAGCCATCGGCCACACGGGTCAGGAGGGCCCGGAACAGTTCGGCTTCGAGCGCCAGCGCCTTCTCTTCCGCCCCTAGGACGACGCTCTCGTGCTCCTTGAGTTCTGCCGTGATGTACCTCTCCGCGTTGGCCGTGGTCTGCTTGCGGATGTAGGTGTCGGGGACGCGCGAGGCGTCTCCCTTCCGCACTTCGAGGTAGTAGCCGAACACCGAGTTGAACCCGACGCGCAGGTGGGCGATGCCCGTGCGCTCGCGCTCCTGGGCCTCCAGCTTGGCGATGTAGGTCTTGCCGTTGCGCGAGAGGTCGCGGAGCTTGTCGAGTTCGGCGTCGTAGCCCTCGGCGATCACGCCGCCATCGCGCACCAATTGGGGTGGGTCGGCGACCAGTGCGCGGCCCAAGAGCAGACCAAGCTCGGCATGGTCGCCGATCTTCTCGCGCAGTTCTTGGATGCGCCCCACGCCCATCTTCCGAAGCGGGTCGGCCATCTCGGGCAGGGCGCGCAGGGTGTTGCGCAAGGCCGCCAGATCGCGGGGCATGGCCAGTCCGGTGGCGCAGCGGGCGACGAGCCGTTCGATGTCGGCGATGCGTTTGAGGGCGTCGCGCAGGTCGTAGCGGGGCAAGGCGTTCTCGACCAGGATGCGGACGGCCGCGTGGCGCGAGCGGATGCTGGCGGCATCGAGAAGCGGCTGATCCACCCATCGCCGCATCAGCCGCGACCCCATCGCCGAGACGGTGGCATCGAGTTGCGAGAGCAGCGTGAACCTTCGCGACCCGTCGGCGAGGTTCTGGGTGAGTTCCAGGCTTCGGCGCGTCGAGGCGTCCAGCCGCATGAAGTCGTCCACCGAATACGTCGCCAACGAATCCACGTGCCCGAGCGAGAGGCCGTTTTGCTCGGCGTAACCGAGGACCATCGAGGCGGCGACGATGGCCCGCTTCATTTCGGCGCAGCCGTAGCCCGCCAGGCTGGAGGCCGAAAACTGGCCAAGCAGCCGCCGCTCGGCTTGAGGCGGGCTCATGGCGGGCTGGCTCGATGTGGGCACGCCCAGGCCGTCGGCGGCGGGGTCGGCGATGGCCTCGTCCGCGTCTTTGGGCAACAGGAGTTCGGCGGGCCGGATGCGGGCCAGTTCTTGGAGCAGCCTCGCCTTCCAATCCTCGCCCACGATCTCGGTGACCAGGAACTCGCCCGTGCTGGGATCGAGCGTGGCCAGCCCCGCCACGCCGTCCGAGACGCAGATCGCGGCCAAAAAGTTGTTGCGCTCGGCGCTGAGCATCGAGTCTTCGAGGACGGTGCCCGGCGTGACCACGCGCGTGACGCTGCGGCGCACGAGGCCCTTGGCCTTCTTGGGGTCTTCGACTTGATCGCAGAGCGCGACGCGGTGGCCCTGTTGGACCAAGCGGGCGATGTACTTCTCGACCGAGTGGTAGGGCACGCCCGCCATAGGCACGCGCCCGTTGCCACCGTCCTCGCGTCCGGTGAGCGTGATCTCGAGGGCCTTGGCGGCGGTTTCGGCGTCCTCGCCGTAGAACTCGTAGAAATCCCCGACACGCATCGCCATGAGCGTGCCGGGGTGTTCCGCTTTGGCGCGGAAGTACTGCTGGAGCATCGGGGTTTCCGCTTTCACGGCGATGACTCCAGCGCTTTCCTTAGTCCGCGGGCGCGATGACGACGCGTCGGTTCGGCTCCTCGCCTTCGCTGTACGTCGTAATGCCTTCGAAGTCCATCAGCGCCTTGTGCACGATGCGGCGCTCGAACGCCGGAAGGGCGTCCAACACGGCCTCTTCGCCTCGGCGCTTCACTTCGCGCGCGATCTGCAGGGCCAGGTTGGTGAGCTTGGTCTCGCGTTGGTTGCGGTAGTCGTTGCCGTCGAGCGTCAGGCGAACTCCGTTGCTCAGCCGTTTGCCCAAGATGATGTTGAGCAGGTACTGGAGCGAGTTCAGGGCTTCGCCGCGCTTGCCGATGAGGAACGCCACGTCGCGTCCTTCCAGGCTGATGTTGACGTACCGGTCGTTGATGGACGAGACGCTTGCCGAAGCGGTCAGTTTGGATGCGGCCAGGACGGCGCGGACGATCTCCAGTACGGCGTCGGCATCGGCGGGTGTGGCGACCACGGGTGCCGCGCCTTCTTCTTCGTCGGGTGCCGCATCGGCCTCGGATGACGGGGCGGGCTCTGCCGCGGGTGCGGCTTCCGCCTTGGCCGCCTTAGGCTTGGCCGGCTTCTTGGCGGGCTTGGCCTTCGGGGCCTCGGGCTCGGCGGCCGGTTCGGCCGCTGCGGGAGCCGCGTCGGCGACCCATGCGCGGATGCGCACCGAAGACTTGCCGAACAAGCCCGCCGATTCCTCGACGACCTCGTGCGCGACAAAGTCGGTCGAGACGCCCAATTGTTCGGCCGCAGCGGCGAGCGCGGCAGCCAGATTCTTTCCTGTGGTTTCGATAGCCTCCATGAGAACTCCTGAAATCGTCGTGTGTGCAGTCTAGCGTTTCTTCTTCTGTTTGTGGGTGAGCGCCGCCCGCTTTCGCGCCTCTGCGACGGGATTCGACGCCGCGCCGTTGCCCGAAGGCGCCTTCGAGACCGGTTTGGTGGGGATGACGCCGCCCGCCGCAGACGCCTTCTTCACCAAAGGCGGCACGGGCAAGCGATACGCGCGGATGGACTGGATCGAAGCGAAGACCAGCGTGAAGATCCAGTACAGAACGAACGCGGACGGCAGCGGCCAGAAGAACAGCGAGATCGAGAACACCAGCGAAATGCCGACGCCCATCAAGCGTTGCTGCTTGGCGTTGCTCGGGTCGCTGACCGGGGTCAGGAACGAGTTGAGCACCATCAACGCGGTGTAGACCACCAGAAGAATCTTGTCTTGGTGTCCGAGGTTCGGGGCGATGAGCCACGGGGCGCTCCGCGCCGTCTCGGGGTTCACCCAAAGGAACACGCCCTTTTGGAACTCGAACCGGTAGGTCGTCATCCAGTTGTACACGAACAGAAACAGCGGCATCTGCAGCAGAGCGGGAAAACACCCGGCCATCGGGTTGATGCCGTATTCCTGATACAGGGCCATCGTCCGCTTCTGGAACTCCTGCGGATCGCTTTGGTACTTCTCCTTGATCTCGGCGACCAGCGGCTGAAGCTGGGACATCTGCCGCGACCACATGAGTTGCCGTTGGGACAGCGGCCACACGATCGCGCGGACGATGATGGCCAAGAGCAGGGCGGCGACGCAGTAGCTGACGCTTGGGATCTTGCCGGTCAAGCCGACCAGAAAGTCCATGATCGCGTACTGGAACGTGGTGCTGTTCCGTTGCTGGAGCTCGCCGGTGAGCTTCTCGTAGAACGCTTGGCCCGAGGTGCGCGTGTCGGGAAATTGCTCGCGGGATTTGGCGGCCGCGAGAGCGGGGATGCCGAACTCCTGGGACCACAGCGGCTTGCCTTCGAGCGCCAAGTAGTCGTGCACCAGCGTGTTGTACGCGGCGTCCAGACGCCCGATATCGTTGCGTTGCATCCCAGCCCGGTACTGGGTGACGGCGGTGAGCAGCTTGGCGCGGAGCCGTCGCTCTTGGCGTTGCTCCTCGGTCATCTCTTCGCGGCCGATCTTGCTCTCGTATTGCGGGAGCATCCGGGCGAGGGTCTGATCCTGGAGATTGGCGGCGGCCTCCTCCATTTTGCCGAGGATTTCGGTGGCGCTGAGGTCGGGGCCTTGGTTCTGGCTGTTCATGAACAGCTGGAGACCCAGGAAGATCATGGTCGCCAGCAGCAGCGTCTGGATGAAGTTGCCCGGTTTGGCGGCAGGTTTGCTCATGGTGCGAATCGTCTGGTTAGGGTACGGGATCGTGTCCGCCGGGGTTGCCGGGATGACACCTCGCGATGCGCTTGGCGCCCATCCACGTGCCTTTCACCAATCCGTATTTCTCGATGGCTTCGAGGGTGTATTGCGAACAGCTTGGGGTGAAGCGGCAGGTCGGCGGCATCCAGCGCGTCGTGCGTTGATACATTTTCACAAGTCCGATGCCGATTCGTTTGCCCACAGGCCACCCAGCGCTCGCATTCCATCGCCGACGTCGTTCAGCAGCGCCGTCCACTCGGCCTTCGCCAGCGAGGCTTTGCCCACGAAGACGATGTCGGCGTTCTTCGGCAAGATCGCGGCGGACAGGCGGACGGCTTCTCGCAGACGACGCTTGGCGCGGTTGCGCTTCGGCTTGGAACCGATCGCTTTCGCGGTGGCGAATCCGATGCGACCGGCTCCTTCGAGGGCGACGATGCGGCAGAACCGCGTCTGAATCCGTCGGCCTTTTTGGAACACTTCGTCGAATCGGCGCTTCGACAGGCCACCGTTCGGGTGCCCGTTCAGGCGCCCAGACGATGACGGCCCCGCGCTCGCCGCCGCTTGATCACGTTCTGTCCGTCGGTCGTGCGCATCCGCACACGGAAGCCGTGCGTCTTCTTCCGCTTGCGGTTGTTCGGTTGGAATGTGCGTTTCATTGGAAACCTTGGTCACCTCCTCGGGAGGCAAAGTCCGCGTATTGTACCCGAGGATCGCGTCCGCGTGGGTCCGAAACGGAAAAGCGGCGTCCGGCTTTGGGCCGAACGCCGCTCGTTTCGCGTTGTTGAGGGACTAGTTCAGCCAGATGGTGAGACCGATGCCGAAGCTGGTCTGATTCTCGCTGACTCCGCCGCCCTTGACTCGGCCGAAGCGGAACTCGGGGTTGAGCGACACGCCTTCGCGAAGGAAGTAGTGCGCGCCCACGGCGCCCGCCCACGAATCGGCGTTGCCGTCCATGCCGCCGCCCGAGAAGTTGTAGCGCGCATAGCGGGCGCCAACGTACGGGTGCCAAGCCTGGACCTGGGCCATGTTGGTGTTGAAGTAGTAGTTGGCACCGAGGCTGATGGCGGTCGCCTTGGTGGAAACGCCGCCGTCGCGGGCTTCGCTGTAGGCGATGCCGCCAATGCCCTCCAGCACGTCGCTGAAGAACATCGAGCCGCCGATGTTGAGGTTCCAAGAGCGGAAACCGCCAAAGTTGTCATACAGACCGTTCAGCTGAACCGTCTTGGCACCCTTGGCCGGACCATCTTGTGCGAGGGCGAGGGGCGCGGTCGCAAGCGCGCCGGCAACGATCAGAAGTTGTAGAGTTTTCTTCACGGCACATTCTCCTGCTGGCTCTCGGGACCTGCCTCAGTATCCGATCTCTTCCCTGAGCATCCGATCCTGCGAATCCAGCCAATTGGCATTCTTTGCCGGTGGGACGATAGCAGAACCTTGAGCGGTTTGTCAACCCAACGGGCTGAGAAGGCGATTTTTTGCCGCGTTTGCGCTAGGATTGGACGCGATGAGCGCGATCTCCCGACAGAAACTCGACCAAGCCGCCCAGTGGCTGAGCACCGGCTCCTACGACGCGTGGATGACCTTTGTGCGCGAAACATCCGGCGGTTCGGACCCCGTTTTGC
>JACFNW010000129.1 GCA_019454665.1 Fimbriimonadaceae bacterium
GTTGATCAGACCGGGGACGGTGATGATGTCGCTGATGCCCTGCACGCCTTGACGCAGCACGTCGTCCGCCACACGGAACGAATCGGCCAGCGTGGTGCGGCGCTCGACGACGCTCAGCAACCGGTCGTTCGGGATGGTGATGATCGTATCCACCTTGCCGATGAGCGACGAGACGCCCTCGGAAGCGAGGCGTCGGCGGCGGCCGCCCTCGAACGTGAACGGCCGCGTGACCACGGCCACGGTGAGCGCACCCATCTCACGGGCGATTTCGGCCACGATGGCCGCGCCACCGGTGCCCGTGCCGCCGCCCATGCCAGCGGTGATGAACACCATGTCGGAGCCCTCGAGTGCCTTGCGGATGTCGTTGCGGCTCTCCTCGGCGCTGGCGCGTCCGATTTCGGGGTTGCCGCCCGTGCCCAGGCCCCGGGTGAGGTTGACGCCGATCTGGACTTTTTTGGCCGCGCGGCTTTGGTCCAGTGCCTGGATGTCGGTGTTCATGGCGATGAACTCCACGCCCCGAATGCCCGAATCCACCATGCGGTTGACCGCATTGGACCCGCCACCGCCGACTCCGACAACTTTGATGATCGCGTTATTGCTCACGTCGTTTCCTGATTCCAAGATGCACCACTATACCGAGAGAGTTAGTTTCGGCCCCCGATGACCGACAGCAACGACCGGACCCGTTGCTTCCATCCGCCCGAATCGCCCGTCGCCGGAACGAGGTCGCTCGCGCTGGCCGCGAACACGAACCGTGCCAGGCCCAAACTCGCCGCCATGCCGGGCTTGCTCACCACGGGACCGTAGGCGCCCCCGATTTGCGGCGTCCTGACCGATAACGGTACCCCGTCGAAGGCCTCGGCGAACACGTTGCCCGAACCTTTGAGCAGACTCCCACCTCCGGTGACCACCACGGCACGGATTTCGTGGGCCACCCCGGTGCCCACGACCGCATCGGCGGCGAGGCGGGCCAACTCGCGCGCGCGACATTCGATGATCTCGCAGAGCACCCGGCGCTTCATGTCGCGGGGCCGGTCGTGGTCCTCCTGCAGCACCTGAACCGATTCGTTGTCGCCTGCATCGTCGGCGAGCGCCGCGCCGTGGTGCGTCTTCAGGCGCTCGGCTTCATCGCTCGAGGTCTTGAGCAGCGCGGCGATGTCGTTGGTGACCGATTGCGCGCCGATCGGCACAGAAGCCAGCGCCGCCAACCCGCCCGAGGTGAAGATGCCGATCGTCATCGAACCCGCGCCGACGTCAATGACGGCCACACCGGCTTCGCGGTCGCCTTCTGTGGTCACGCCCAAGCCGGCGGCGATGTGGACGGGAACGATCTGGTCGAGTCGGCGTCCCGCCAATTCTGTCGCCCGTTCGGCACCGGCCAGATCGCTGCTGCGGCTGGTCACGATGCTGGTGAGCACCTCGAGCTTGGATCCGGGAGTTCCCACGGGTTCGCGCACGCCGCGCTTCCCATCCACGCGGAACTCGCGCGGCAACGCGTGGATTTGTTCGCGCCCCGGGGAAACGGGAACTTGGCGGCTGTGGTTGAGCACTTGCAGGATGTCTTCCGGCGTGATCGAGCGGCCGGCGGGGAACACGGGCACGAACCCCTGCGCCGTGGTGCACTCGAAGTGCCCTCCGCCCAAACCCAGCGCGATCGTGCCCACTTCGCGACCGCACAGCTGCTGCAGTTTGCGGCAGGCGTCGTCTATGGTGACCGCCGCCAGATCAACGTCCACGATCTGTCCTCGTCGGATGCCCTTCGAGGGCACGGTGGCGGCCGCCGTGACGTGCGGATGGCCGACCGCGTCGGCTTCCACCGCCAGAATGGCGGCCTTCGAGGTGCCAAGGTCGAGAACGAAAGTCTGCTCGTTCATGGTTTGGGTCCTGGCGCGGCGTCCTGATTGAGCATTTCTCTTCGAGCGCGCGCATCGCGCAATCGTGTGATTCCGTACCGCCGTATTACGCTGAGGTTGGTGAAAATCCTGCCGCCAAGCACGAGTGCGGAGGCAAGAAAGAGATTGAGCCCGATCTGGTCCCCAAGATAGCCCAATCCGAATGCGATCAGCGTGTTCGAGACGAAGCCAGTCACCAAGATCTCGCTGTCGAACTTGCTCTCGAGAGCGCTCCGCACGCCGCCAAGGACGGAATCCAACCCCGCGACGCACGCCAAAGCGAGGTACGTCCCCGCGATGCCGGGCAACGGTTGATTGAACAGAAGGCCCAGGGCGATTCCGACGAACAGCGCGATCAGGGGGATGAAGATCACTTGCTCAGCCTTTCGGCGGCACCGCCTTCATGAATTTCGGCTTGGTCGAGCCTGCAAAGCCGGGCATCCGCATATTCTCGACGCGCTCCAGTTTGACCATGGTGGGCTCCACTTGGCGGATTTCGGCGAGGACGCCCAGCGGGAGGTCGAGCGCGCCTTCCAGCGTCTTCGGGTCGCCGATCGCACGGATGACCACGGGGCTGGCGATTTGCACGCGGTCCACCAAAATGACGCTGCCCACGCAACGGAAGTTCGTATGCGGGCCGACGCGCAGGTCGTTCACGCTGATCGCCTCGGCGCCGGCGTTCCACAGCTCGTTGACCACCTTGAGCACGTCAATGTCGTGGATGACGGCGTAGTCGCCCAGCCCCTCTGGGGCGTTTTTGGCGTCTCGAAGCGTGATCATCAGGCCAGGACCTTCGACCTCGGTCAAGCCCGCAAAGGTCTTGACCTCCTGAAGGCTCTCGTTGAGCAATTGCGACGACTTGGTTTGGTCGGCGACGGCGTTCTGGAGCTTGGTGTTCTCCTCGCGCAACTCGCCGAAACTCTCGCGCAGCGATTTGAGTTCTTGCTGAACCTTGAAGTACTCGCCTTGAAAGTCCAACGAGGCCGCGTTCAAGCGGTCGCGCACGTCGGTGGGGAGTTCGCTGAAACGCGACTGGCGCGTTTGGGCCGTGATCCAAGCCATGGTCAACATCACGCCGAGCACCAACGCCATGGCGCTGGTGGGCCAGATCCATTGATAGCCTGTAGAGCGAGTGGCGAATGGGTTCACGGGGTTCCTCCCTGACCCGTTCCGACGACGGCACCGGCCGGGTTGGACACGTTCAGGGTCTTGCCCGGCGCGAGCAGATCGGGTTGGTCGCCAAGGATCGTCTCCAACGCAGCCAACTTGGCGTCGAGCGACTGGTGCGCACCCAACTTGACCTGTCCGCCGGACAGCTTATTTAACCATAATACGCCCGTCTCTTGAACCAGGACCTCGAATGGACCGAACTTCTCGATGCGGGAAAGTCCGACACAGAGCTCGGCAACGGCCCGCGCGTTCCACGTGGTCCACAGCGAGCCGCTCGTTCCCGTCAACTGTCCTTCGAACCGCACGATGGGCAAACCGTCCAAAGGCCGCTTCGAGGGAAAGGGAATGCCCGTTGCATCCAGGGCGATCCCCTTGGCGCCGGCGACCCGTGCCACCGGGTGTCGGTAAGTCAGTCGAACCAAGCCCCGCCCGAACAGGTTGCGCTCCACTTGCGCCGATTCCACATCGGGCAACTCCAGCAGTTTGGCCTCGGCGGCTCGGCCCGAATCGTCGGTCCACCGCTTGCCTTTGATCGCTGCCAGGCTCTGGATCACCCGTCGCTGGTCGAACGGCTCCGAACCCAGCACCACGACCTTGTGCGCCGCAGTGATCGGACTCAGGGCAACACCGACGAGCGTGTTGGCGATGGCGAGCATCCACCAGAACTGGGGCGCCGGACGAAACACCCTCCGCTTGCGCCTAGGCGCCGGCTTGGACTTTGCCTTGGGCATGGCGGGTCCGGGCCTCCTCTACGATCCAACACACCAACTCGTCGAAGCCGATGCCGGCGGCGCGCGCGGAGTTCGGCAAGAGGGAAGTCGAGGTCATGCCGGGCAGGTTGTTCACCTCCAGCACGACGATGCGGTCCGCCGAGACGATCATGTCCGTGCGTGTCGCCCCCCGACAACCGAGGGCTTGGTGGGCGCGCAACGCATAGGACTGGGCAAGCGCCGTCTGCTCGGGAGTCAACCGCGCGGGCACGATTTCCAGCGTCGCCTCGGGCTGGTACTTGCTCGCGAAGTCGTAGCGGCCAGAAGCGGGAACGATCTCCACAACGGGCAGCACACGGTCGCCCAGAACCGGGACCGAAACCTCGGTTCCGACGACCCACTCTTCGAGCAGGACCGACTCGTCGTAGCGGAACGCGTGGTCCAAGGCTCGCGGCACTTCGCTCCAATCCGAGGCGAACGAGAGACCGATGGTCGAGCCCTGGGCATTGGGCTTGACGATCGCCTTCCCGAACGGCTCGGGAAGCGGATCGCCGCGGCGAAGGTGGACACCCGTGGGAACGGGCAGGCCGTGCTCGGCGAGGACCCGCTTGGTCTGAGCCTTGTCCATCGCCAGGGCGCTGGCAAGCACCCCCGAACCCGTGTAGGGAATCCCGAGCACCTCGAAGAACCCTTGAAGACAGCCGTCTTCAGCCTGCGACCCGTGGCAAGCCAGGAAGGCCACGTCTGGGCGGCGAGTTCCCAGGAGATCGCTCAAGTCGCCTCCCGAATGGACAACCTGCGAGACGTCCATCATCCGGGTGCGGTAGCCTCGACGGACCAACGCGGCATAGACCTCGCGGCCCGAGTGCAGCGAAACCTCGCGCTCGGCGGAGACGCCCCCGTAGACCACGACCACCTCCGGAGCACGTTCCAGCCGAACGAGCTCGTCTTCGAAGAGGGACCGGGCATCCGCCATGCCCGGATGGCCGACGAACAGCACTTGGTCCCCCGGGCGCGCCTCGGCGGCCACGGTGCGCGGCAGCAGCGCCGGGCAGGGCACGTGGAGAACCCGACCATGCAGTTTCTCGACCAGGAGAGCGACCCCCACACCGGGCAGAGGTCCCGCGGCATCCGGAGCGAGATCGGCGATCGCCACCACGTCCGCTCCTTCGGCGAGGGCTTGCCAATCCGGCAGGCGTTCGATGAAACCGGTGTGACCAAACGGCTGGATCGCGAGCACGCGCCTCCCCGACGGGCACCCCAAGCCGGCGACCCAGCGCGCAATGTCGCTCGGGTCTTGGCAGGGGCACTCCATCGCCTGAACCGGCCGCGAGACGGGTGGGACCGTTTCAGAAGTCATCCTGGTGATTGTTGCATGAACGGTTCCAGCAACTCTAACGGTTACCATGTCAGGTTCGCTGTCGCAATCCGACCGGGTTGTGTTCGATCCATGATTCTTGCGGGCACTGCGGGTCACCACTTTGTGCGACAAAGGCGATATGGCGCGTGTCACCACAAGACGAATGTCGCACCTGATCCGCGGAAGCACCTTGCTCCAGAGCCTGGTGTTCTCCGTCGTGAGCGGCACGCTCCTGGCCGGCGCCGGTTCGCTGGTGGTGTCCCACCGGATTCGTGCGGAGGCGGAACGGGGATTCTCGAAGGCGGTTTACGTCGCCGAGTCGGGCCTGCACGCCGAGTTGGAGTCTATCAACGACGGCCCGCCCGCCGCCGAGTCGGCGCACCAAGCGTTTCTGGGCCAATCGCTGGACGTGACCCAGGAAGAAGAACGGTATGTGGTTTCGGTCAAGGACGCGGAAGAGGTGGACAAAGCGTGGGCACCACCCAACGACGTGCTCGTCGAAAGCCTCGGAGTCGCCCACGGCGTGAGTCGGATGATCCAGGCTCGGGTCAAGGGGCGGAGCGTGTTCGCCGACTACGCGCTCTTTGGGATCGACTCGCTCACGTTCAACGGGTCCGGCTCCGGAACGAACGGCGACATCGGGACGAACGGGACCATTTCCGCGTCGGCGACCGGATCCTCCGTCACCACGGGCAAGATCGTGTTCCACGGCTCGAACCCCACGCTCAACGGGTCCAATGTCTATCGCGAACCTGATCCCTATTGGTGGCCTTCGGTAGAGACCATCGCGGCGAGCCAGTTCGCCGCCGGTCTAAACACGCTGAAGCAATCCAACAACAACGCGAACATCCTGCGGTTCAACGACAACCGGTACCTCGATCCGAACTTCGAGCTCGCGTGGGCCGAGAACGCAGGCCTCACTTGGAGCGACGTCGCCCTGACGAATCAGCACTTCAACGAACCCGTCACCAACGAGAACGGGCGAGACAAGCCCAAGAATCAGGGCGGCAAGCGCTACTCTTCGACGACCGATGGCGTCTTCGAAAAGAACGTCCTCATCTTTCCGCCGGGAGACTACTACTTCGAATCGTTGGACGTGACCTCGGGCCAAACCGCGATCCTGGTGGACAATCGGCTGGGGAGCGTCCGCATTTGGGTGGGCGGAACGGGCACGGAGAGCGATCGCTTGCAGACGACCATCATCTTCACGAACAACAGCCGTACCGATAGGTTCCGGTTGTACTACGCCAAGCGCGCCGAGCTCCGCATTGCAGGCAACACCGACTTCCCGGGGCTTGAGGTGCCAGGGCTGATCTACGCGGTGAACCAGACCGGCGACGCCACGGTGGACATTGCGGGCAACTCGTACATCACGGGTTCGATCATCGCGAACACGTTGCGGATTTCGGGCAACTCGTACGTGGACTTTCCGGCCGGGGGACCGGCCGCTCTGGGCGATCCGGTTCGACGGTACGACAAGATCGTGTGGTGGCGAGAAGT
>JACFNW010000130.1 GCA_019454665.1 Fimbriimonadaceae bacterium
CCAAGGGAACGCCGAGCCACGCCGTGTTGCGGATCGTGGGCGGTCGGTTTGCTCCCGGCGAGTTCGTCGAGGTCGAGATGTCGCACTTCGCGCCAGCCGAACCCTACGTCGCCGTGCCGCAGAACCACGTCGTCCTGACCGGCACAGGCTTTCACCGTCCCTATGTCGCGGGTTTGGTCACGGGCGAACGAATCACGTTTCGGTTGCAAGCCTCGGGCCTGCCCTGGGACAAGATCGAACAGCTCATCGCCGGCGGTCCGAACCTTGTGGTGAACTCGAGGGTGTCCGTGGATGCGGGCAGCCAAGGCTTTTCTTCAGCCTTTGCGGGTCAGCGGCACCCACGCACCGCCGTCGGCCGCACGCCCGAGGGCGACCTGTGGTTCGTTGCCGTGGACGGGCGGCAGAGCGTAAGCGCGGGAGCGACGCTGACCGAGTTGGCCCAGATCATGGTTCGTTTGGGCTGCGCAGACGCGATCAATCTCGACGGCGGCGGTTCGACCACGTTCAACATTCTGGGTTCGACACTCAACCGCCCCAGCGGGGGGAGCGAACGCCCCGTTGCCAACGCCGTGCTGTTTTACGGGCCTCCGGACGAGCCGCTTTCCGGGCCGATCGCGCTCACGGCCCCCAAGTCGCTCACCGATGGGCAAGCGGTCAAGCTGTCCGTCAAGAACGCCGAGGGCGTCGTGGTCCCCAACACCGATGTTCTGTGGTCGGCGTTCGGCTCGGCATGGGTGGATCAGGGCGGCACGTTGCGCACTCTGGGCGCGGGAACGGCCTGGGTCGCCGCCACGGTGCGGGGTCAGAAGGTTGTTCAGGAGATCTCGGTGACGGCTCCCTCGCGCAAGGCCACCCGCACGGTCAAGAAGAAGAAGCGCTGACCGGTGCGCAGCGTTTAGGGGCAATACGCCAATTGGCGCTTGGCTTGGTCGTGATCGGGTTGGAGCCGCAGGACCTCGCGGAACTCCATGCACGCTTCGTCGTTCATGCCAAGCATCATGTAGGTCATGGCCAGATCGTAGCGGGCGGCGACGTGGCGAGGCGAGGCTGAAACGACCTGTTGGAGCATGACGGCCGAACCTTCGAAGTCGCCCTCGAAGCCAGCGACCAGGGCCAACTGCCACTTGGCGTTGGCGTGATCCGGGTCAGACCCAAGGACGCGCTCGAACGCTTGGCGCGCCTCGCGGTATCGCCCTTCGCATCGGTGGGCGAACCCCTCCTGGTAAATGGCTTCCGTGTCCATGTTCGGGCCGTCCGAGTATATCACCGAAGTTCGGCGCGACGATTCAGGCTTCCTTCAGGAGGCTTCGAGAACATCTTCCGCCACGGGCTCCTTCGACACGCGGAGCTTGATGATGCGCCGCCCGTCCGTCTCTTCCACGGTGAATCGGTATCCGTCCACAAAAATGAACTCGCCTTGCTTGGGCTGATAGCCGAACGATCCGAAGACGAAGCCGCCCACGGTATCGAACTCCTCGCTGCTGAACGTCGCACCCAGTTCGTCGTTGAGGTCGTCAATGTGGGTTCGCCCCTCAACGACCACCGCGCCGTCTTCTTGCCGGACGATCTCCTCTTCCTCGATGTCGTACTCGTCCACGATGTCGCCCACGAGTTCCTCGACGATGTCTTCGAGCGTGACGATGCCGGCGGTTCCGCCGAACTCGTCTTGCACCACGGCCATGTGGCTGCGGCGAAGCCGCATCTCGGCCAGCAGTTCGTGAAGGTCCTTGTTCTCGGGTACGAAGATGGGCTCGCGCAGGAGGTCGCGCAGGTTGACCTTGCCGTTCCGGTGCAACGTGGCGAGCAGGAGGTCTTTGGCGTGGACGACGCCGATGATCTGGTCGTCGTTGTTCTCGTACAGAGGGATGCGCGAGTGCCCCGATTCCTCGATCAGCTTCACCACGTCGGCCGGGTCGGCATCCACGGGCATGGCGTCCAAATCAATGCGCGGGGTCATCACCTCGCGGGCCACGGTGTCGGCGAATTCGAAGACCGAGTGGAGCAGTTCGCGTTCCTCTTCCTCCAATTCGCCGGATTGCTCGGCGATCTCCACGATGCCCTTGATCTCCTCTTCTGCCTGGTTCGTCACGGCGAACGTGGCCTTGGCTCCGAAGCGGGCCGTGAAGAAACTCGCCACGGAAGTCACCAGCCATATCGCCGGTGCGAACAGTTTAGAGGACCATGACGCGAACCGATAGAGCCTCGAGGCGAACTCGGGTGCCTTGAGAGCCCCGTAGTTCTTGGGGATGAGTTCGGCGGCCAGCAGGTTGATCAGCCCGATGGGAATTGAGAGACCGATCCCGACGAGGAACAGATCGCCCAGCGACACCTCCCCCGGCTTGAACGCCTGCAGGATCGAAGGGGCGAGCGCGAACGCGCCGATGACCAATCCGAAGCGGCACACCTGAGAGCCGAACGAACAACCGGCCACGAGCCTTGGTCGCACTTCGACGACGCGCTCCAACCGGCGGGCGAGCGCTTCGTCCTTTTCGCGGGCCAGGCGGATGTGCACCTGCTTGACGCACTCGATGGCCGTCTGGGCCAGCACGTAAAGGCCGTTCAGGATGAGGCAGGCGATGATGAGCGCGGCGGCTTGGGCCGACCAGCCGACCGTTCCGGCGAGCGAAACCGCGGCAAGGCTGGGGGCGGCGGTTCCGAAGCCGCCGTTGGCGCCATAGGCGGCGAACGTGATCGCCGAGCCCGTGAGCACCATGGGCATCAAGCCGTTTGAATCCGGGTCGCGGCGCGTCGGCTGTCCGTCGCGCCGCGAGCGTTCGTGTGGATTGTCCTTCATTGACTGACGTATCCTCATTTCGGCAGAAGTCCGAACAACACGAGGGCCATCAAGACGCCTGCAGTTGCTCCCAGAGTCAATTCGAACACCGAGTGGATCTTCGCTTCCCACCTGCTTTGGGCGATGATCACGGCCAACAGAATGGTGATCGCCGCCACGAGGGCGTTGTCGGTCATGAGCGTGGCCGTACCCGCCAAGAAGAACCCATACGCGGCGTGCCCGCTCACCAGGCCGCCCTTGAGCAGCATGCCGCGCTTGCCGATCGCCTTCCCGATGATCACGACGAAGAACAACAGCACCGAGCCCAGGACGATGCGCTGAATGACCGTGAGGTTCGGGCTCTCGCCCGTTAGCGACAGTCGAATCTCCTCCAAACGGTTCTCGCCGATCTGGATCAAGATGGCGGCCGCGATCGCGAGCATCGTCGAGATGAGCACCGCTCCGGCCGCAATGTCCTTGGCGAACTTGGCCAGCGGATGGTACGTGGGTTGCACCAAGTCCACTACGGCTTCGATGGCGCTGTTGAACATTTCGGCCACGAGCACCAGGCTCATGATGAAGAGCAGGATCAGGATTTCGCGCAGACGCCAGTTCAGGAGCAGGCCCAGCAACGTGATGACCAGCACCATGTACACGTGGAACCGCATGTGGCGCTGGGTGCGAAACGTGTAGACCAGACCGCTGATGGCCACGCGGAACGGCCCAAAGATGTCGCGCGATTTGGTCATGCTCATGCCGTCACCGCCAGGTCCATGGTGTGCCAATCGGCGTCCGGCTCGTACCCGGCTTCGGCGAGGCAACGGTTCATTTCGGCCAGCATGCGCTCGCGCTCTTCCTCGGTTTCGTCGTCGAATCCGACGAGGTGCAGAGCGCCGTGGACGATGAGCGAAGCCAATTCGCGTTCCAGCGAAACGCCGCGCGCGTTGGCTTGACGTCGGGCCGTCTCAAGGGAGAGGGCGAGGTCGCCGACCTGCCCGCGCGTGGGACCCGTGGAGGGGAAACTCAGGACGTCCGTGGGCCGGTCAATGGCGCGGTGCTCGCGGTTGAGCGTGCGGATGCCCGTGTCGTCGGTCATCAGGCAAACGACTTTGCCCTTCGAGCCGATGGCGCACCGCACCAGCCGCTGCAACGCATCGGTGGGGAGAGGGATGGGCTCGACGTCCCAAACGAGGACCAACGCGGGCGAACTCATCGCTGGCCTAAGGGCGCGTTGCGCCCGTGGGGTCGAAAGAGGGAGATACTAGGAGGCTCGTCGCTCATAGCTGGCGAAGGGTGGGGCGGCATTGCCCCGACCGCCTAGCTTCGCGAAATGCGCCGTCGGCGCATGCGCCGGCGCTTCTCGCTGGGCTTCTCGTAGTGCGCGTGCTCCTTGAGGTCGCGCAACACTCCGCTCTGCTGCATCTTCAGGTTGAAGCGCTTCAGGGCGGAATCAATGGACTCGTTGGATTGTACGTTGACGTAGATCAAGGGGCTAAAGCTCCGAAACGATAGTATAGCACGGACCGGATCAGTCCTTTTTGACCCGTTCCAAGTAAGAGTCGGTTCGCGTGTCCACTTTCACGACGTCGCCCTCGCCGATGTGGAACGGCACCAGCACGACGGCGCCCGATTCGAGCGTGGCCGGCTTGTTGCTGCCGCTGACCGTGTCGCCCTTGTAGCCGGGGTCGGTCTGGACGATCTTCTGCTCGACGAAGTTGGGGATTTCGTACCCGAGCACCTCGCCTTCGGCGTTGATCATCACGATCTCCATCTCTTCGAGCAGGTACTTCGCTTGGTCGCCGAAGTCGGCGATGGGCAACGGCGTCTGCTCGTAGGTGTCGAGGTCCATCAGCACGGCTTCGTCGCCCTGACGGTACAGAAACTGCATCTTGACCTTGTCGACGAACACGGGTTCGATCTTCTCGCCCGAGCGAAACGTCCGCTCGACGGTGTTGCCGGTCTTGACCTTGCGAAGCCGGGTGCGCACGAACGCGCCGCCCTTGCCGGGCTTGACATGCTGGAACTCGACGACCTGAAAAACGTCGCCGTCCAAGCGGATGTGCATGCCGTTCTTGAGGGAACTGGTGTCAACTGCCAATGCGGATTCCGGCCTCCTGAGCCGGACCGGGAGTATACCGGACGCTTAGAAGTCGTCGAGACACAGGGTGGGACGCGCCGCGAACAGCCTTCCTGCGGCCTGGATGGCGTGGGTGGGTCCTGCGAGCGCGCCTTGGTCCGCGAGTTGACTCGCCGAAAGCGAACCGAGAACGGCCTGCGCCAACGCGCCGGGGCCAATCGCCAAATCCGCGTTGCCCGTTCGCTCGACGGTCGTTCCGGAAGGGTCGGCGACGACGCGCCAAGGGCCTGCGTTCTCCGGCGCATCGGGGTCGGCCACGCTCAACGTGAATTCGGTGGCCCCTTGCGCTCGGAGTTTGCCCAGCGATGCCGGGACGTCCAAGACCCGGAACATGAGCTGCTTGGTCCACGCGAAGTTCACACCGTGTTGCATCAGCCGATGACCGAACGGCGTGTCGGTGGGCTCGTACCACTCGGCATGGTCCTGGTTGATCGCGAGAGCGCGGATCAGCCCGAGCATGGCCCGGTAGCCCTCCCACGTGCTCCAGGCGAACTGCTGGACGAACTGGCCCATGAAGAAGCCTTCGGTGAGCGCGACCACGATGTAGGCCTCGACGGGGTCGCCCGCAACATAGATTTTGGCCGGCTTGCCCCGAAACGAACGCCGCCACTGGGATTCCTTGCGCCGGTTCATCCCCGAGTAGCGCGAGGCCATCGCGTCGTAGCAGGGCACCAGCCGCTGCCACTCGTCGGCGGTGATTTCGCGGGTTTCGAGCGGCCCGTCGTAGTGTGGGATGAGCCTGGTGGGCGCCTTGATCTCGAGACGTCCGGCGGCGACCTCGTAGCCCTGCTTCCGATAGAACGCCTCGCTGTACGCGTAGAGCGACGCGACGTCGAACCCAGCCTCGCGCAACAAGGGGGTCATCCCGCACATCAACGCTTGGCCCGCGCCATAGCGCCGCGCTTCGGGCAGCACCCCGACCGAGGCGATGCCCGCGCAGCGAAGGTCATCGCCCGCACAGGTCGCCGTCATGTCCAACGCGACGGCGCTACCCACGATGCGGCCATCGGCTTCGACCACGAACGCCAGACTGTCCTCGGGGATCAGGTTTTCGCCCGGTTCGATGACCTTGCCGCCACGATAGACCGCCGACCGAACGGCGGCGTACCCGTCCCAATCGGACGGTTCGTAAGGGCGCACGGAGAACGCGGGCATTTGTCCCCTTTTACCAGACCTTGGAATCCCGGCACATTTGCCGTGGTCCCAGGGTCGGTGGCCGCCGATAGAACGGGTGACATGGCCTCGGACCCTTCGCTAGATCGAGCGGACGCAATGGGTGTCCCCGTTCGCGTGTTGCGCCGCTGGATGAGGGAGGGGTTGATCGTCGTCCAAAGCAACGATTCCAAGGACCGGCGCAAAGACCTGGAGCAACGCGTCTTGGTCTCGCGGATTGACGAACTCCGTTCGGAGATTGGCACGCTCCACTCCGTGGTGGTGGCGCAACAGGCGCAGATTCAGACGCTGGCCGAGACGGTCGCCTCATCCGCCGGCCAGGAGCAGAAGATGTTCGAGGAGCTGACGACGTCGCCCAGTCCATCGGATGAGAAGCCATCGGGATCGCCGCTCTGGTCGAAACTCGCCCGCTCGCTGAATCCCTGACTCAGTCAGGCATGGCGTCTCAGTTCGTCGCAAAGGTCGGCAAGCCCGACACTCTCCACGCCGTTCCCCAAAGGAAACCTGCCTTCGCCGCTCCGGACCAGAATCCGCCGCTGAACGCC
>JACFNW010000131.1 GCA_019454665.1 Fimbriimonadaceae bacterium
CGGACGGGTAGGATCAGCCCATCGTGCGGCACCCTTGGACCCTTTCCCTCGCTGCGATCGCGTTGCTGGCTGTGGGTTGCGGCCAACCTTCTTCGGGAGACGCGGCACCCAGCGGACCCGCCAACGAGACAAAAGCGGGAGACGACTCTTCACCCGAGGGCAGGCTCTTCGAGCAGCTGCGCGGCGGCGCGGTCCAGCTTCAGCTCGCACAGGATGCCGTGGCCGAAGCCTATGCCGAGGTCAACGCGCTCAAGAACGAGCCCGACTTCGGCCCGGAAACGGGCGAAGCTCTGACCGACCTCGAAGCCATGCTTGACAGCGTGGGCGCGACGCTCTCCGAGCTTGTGTCCTCGCCCTCCAAGGCCTCGGTCGAGGCCGACTTCGGCGCGGCCGACG
This sequence comes from Fimbriimonadaceae bacterium, assembly GCA_019454665.1. GTDB lineage: Bacteria > Armatimonadota > Fimbriimonadia > Fimbriimonadales > Fimbriimonadaceae > UBA2387. The sequence goes on from JACFNW010000131.1 coordinate 397, forward strand.
AACTGCGCCTGAAGGCCATTGATGCCGCCAACGACGCCCACTACGAACTCCAGGAGTGCCTTGGCCTGGTCGAGGGCGTCCTGGACCAGACGGGCGAACACCTGCGCCCCCGCGTGGACGCCGTGTTCGAGAAGATCCGAACCGCTCAAGCCGAGATCGAATCGGCGGTGACCACGCTGGGCGGCGTCATCGCCCCTCCCGGCGGAGACGAGTAATGGCGTTCCCTGGCGACCTGCCCCACGCCATGTGGAAGCAGGCGATCGAACACTACTACTGGGACCGTTTGGCAGAAGCCTACGAAGTCGCCTCGACGCAGGGGGCGGGGCACGCGGGCATCTACTTGTCTTGGTTCCGCATGATCGAGGCCGAGTGGCTGACGCGCCGCGACGGGCAGCGCACGCCCGTCACCGAGTGGCTCGACCTCGAGTTCGTCCCTGACGACCTGGGACCGGTGCCCGTTCAGGACTTGGCGGACGTCGTCGTGGCCTCGTGCGACGAAGTCGCCCAACGACTGGGCGTGCCGCACGGGGCGAAGACGCTCGTGACGATGCTGCGCGAAGAGGCGCGCGCACCCTGGGCGATCGCTCCCTATGGGTACTGCGTGGACATGCACCCGTACGAGAAGGTCTGCATGCCCGTGCACCTGCTTGGCAACGGCCCCGAACTGCGGCGCACGACGCGTCACGAGTACGCCCACGTGCTCACCATCAACGCTTCCGGGGGACACGCGCCGCGATGGCTCTCGGAGGCCGTGTCGGTGCTGATGGAGGGCGGTCGCGACCGCTCCACCGAGCGCGAGTTCTACTACGGTTCGGCGGAATGGCTGCCGCTCGACCGGCTGGAGCAGGCCTTCAACGCGCTCGACGACCGTCGCCGCGTGTGGCTGGCCTATCGGCAGGCCGGGCTTGTGGGCGAGTACATCGCCTCCCGATACGGCGAGCGCAGGCTGGGCGACCTCCTTCGCGCCCATGCCGAGGGCAGCTTCTGGAAGCGGCTCGGGGCGGGCTTTTTGGGGGCGACCCACACCGACGTGGCGTTTCGGGACGTCGTCGGCCGCAGCCCCGGGCAAGTGGTGGCCGACGCTCTCGAGTGGCTTCGATCCGGGCGCAGGTAGAGCGGATAGAGGCTTTGGGCGCGGGGGATGCGCACAGCCCGGCGTCTCATGGCGAAGATCGCAGCCCGGACCACCGCCCGACCCATCACACCGCCTTCGCCACGACTTCGGCCATGAACTCCTTGGTCGAAGCGGATCCGCCCAGGTCAATGGTCGTGCAGTGGCCGTCGGCGCACACGCGTTGCACCGAGTTCGCGATCTTGTCGGCTTGCGCGTTGAACCCGAGGTGCCGCAACATCATGACCGCGCTCAACAGCAGCGCCGTCGGGTTGGCGACGCCCTTGCCAGCGATGTCGGGCGCGGAGCCGTGAACGGCTTCGAACACCGCGCAATTCTCGCCGATGTTCGCGCCCGGCGCGAGCCCCAGGCCGCCGACCAGACCGGCGCACAGGTCGCTCACGATGTCGCCGTATAGGTTCTCGGTGACCAAAACGTCGAACTGTTCGGGCCGCGTGACGAGCTGCATGCAGCAGTTGTCCACGATGATGTCGTCGGCCTTCAGGTGCGGGTAGTCCTGCGCGACTTTGTAGAACTCTTCGAGGAACATCCCGTCGGTCAGTTTCATGATGTTCGCCTTGTGGACGGCCGTCACGCGGTGCCGACCCTGCCGGATGGCGAGTTCGAACGAATACTTGACCAAGCGGTGGCATCCCGGCCGCGTGATGACCTTGATGGCCTGCGCCACGTCGGGGTGGGCTTGATACTCGATGCCCGCGTACAGGTCCTCGGTGTTCTCGCGGACGATGATCAGGTCAATGTCCTTCTCCGAGTAAAGCGTCTTGACTCCGGGCAGCGTCCGAGCGGGGCGGACGTTGGCGAACAGGTCGAGCGCCTTGCGCAGGGCAACGTTGGCGCTGGAATGGCCCCCGCCGCTCGGCGTGGTGGTGGGCCCCTTGAGGGCGACCCCGATCTCCTGAACGGCGTCAATGGTGGCCTGCGGCATCGGTGGCAGACCGTTCTTGATGGCGCCGAGCCCGGCCTCCAAGAAGACCCATTCGGCTTCGAAGCCCGTGTGTTCGAGAATGGAGAGGACTGCTTCCGTGATTTCGGGTCCGATCCCGTCGCCCGGGATGACTGCGATCCGTCGCTTGGCCATAGGTCTCTATGATGACTGGTTGAAAGGCTCCTTTGGAGGGTCGGGCCAACGGGTAGGCTCGTTCCATGCTCGCCGGCATGATGCTCGCCGCCTTTGCCATGACCCCGATGAACCCACCCAAACCCCTGCCGAGAGCCCGACCCAGTGAAGTCGGGGTAGACGCCCGAGGCGTCACGGCGTTCCTCGATGCGCTCAACGCCGCCGACCTCGAACCGCACGGGTTCATGCTGGTACGCAAGGGCAAGGTCGTCGCCGAAGGCACGTGGGACCCCTACAAGGCCGAGACGCCCCACATGCTGTACTCGCTCAGCAAGTCGTTCACTTCCACGGCGGTCGGCTTGGCCATCCACGAGGGGCTGTTCGCGCTCGACGACCCCGTGATCAAGTTCTTCCCCGACGACCTGCCCGCCGAGATCTCGCCGAACCTCAGGGCCATGCGCGTCCGCGACCTGCTCACCATGACGTGCGGCCACGAATCCGAACCGCAGGTGCGCGCCGTCGCCGACGGCAACTGGGCCAAGGGCTTCCTCGCCCACCCCGTGCCGCGCAAGCCGGGCAGCCACTTCGTCTACAACAGCCTCTCGACGTATATGGCGGGCGCGATCGTGCAGAAGCTGACTGGCAAGACGCTCCTCGAATACCTGCGCCCCCGCATCCTCGAACCGCTGGGCATCGTGGACGGCGGCTGGGATTCCGACCCGCGCGGCCTGAACGTCGGCGGCTGGGGACTCAACGTGACGCTGGAGAGCATCGCCAAGTTCGGCCAACTGTATCTACAACGGGGCGTATGGCAAGGCAAGCGGCTGATCCCCGAATCGTGGGTCGCGCTCGCCACGAGCAAGCAGGTCGAAAACGGCACCGACCCCAACAACGATTGGAACCAAGGCTACGGGTTCCAATTCTGGCGGTGTCGGCACAACGGGTACCGAGGCGACGGCGCGTTTGGCCAGTTCTGCATCGTGTTGCCCGACCAAGACGCCGTGCTCGCGATCACTTCCGGGCACCACGACATGGGCTTGGTGATGGAACTCGCTTGGAAGCATCTGCTGCCCGCCATGGGCAAGTCGGCGGACAAGGCGGGCGAAGCCGAGTTGCTGAAGCGGCTGGGTTCGCTCGAACTCCGGCCCCGGGGCGTGCAACCCCCTTCCGATCTGGAGCGCGCCATCCACAACACGACCTACCGAGTGACGCAAGGCGATTCCGCCAAAGCGGTGCGGCTCGAGTTCGCCCCGAACCAGGTGACCTTGTGGCTCGACGACGCCCCGTTGCGAGCCGGACGCGCCGACTGGTTCCGCCAAACCAGCGCCATCGGCTTCGGCCAACCCCGACCGCTGGCGGCCAAGGCCACATGGCGGACGGCGACCGAACTCGCGATCAAGGCCTGCGACGTCGAAACGCCCGGCAGCTTCACGGTCTCGCTCAAGTTCGAAGCCGACCGGGTGAACGTGGCCGTGGACCGGCTGGCGACGTTCATGCCCGGCGAAGGGCCGCGTCTCGTCGCGTCGAGGCGGTGACGTGCGGGCCGTTGTGGTCGGCGCGGGCTACGCGGCGGAAGGCCAGATCGCCGCGTTTCGCCACTTGGGCGTCGAGGTGCTCGCCGTATGCGGTCGCCAAGCCGACGTGGTCGAGGCGTTCGCGGGACGTCTGGGCATCGCCGAGGCCTCGACCGATTGGGAGTCCACCCTGCGCCGCGTGTGTCCCGAGATCGTGTGCGTGGCCACCCCCGCCGCCCTCCGCGAGCCCGTCGTCCGAGTGGCGTGCGAACTGGGATGCGACGTATTTTGCGACAAGCCCTTGGCAACGACGGTCACCGAGGCCGAGCAGATGCTGGCGATGGTCGAGCGCGCCGGGGTCCGCCATGCGTATGCCGCCACCCGAAGGTACGACCCGAGCGTTCAGGCCCTGGCCCGCTGGGTGCGCGAAGCACCCTTCGGACGGCCTTTGGCGGTTGACGTGAACCTGCAGTCGGCCTTGGTCGCCCCGTTGCCGTGGTCGTGGGTGCTGGACCTGGCGCAAGGGGGCGGGCTGCTCAACAACCACTTCCCGCATGTGATGGCCATTCTGGAAGCGGTTTTCGGAGGCACGGTGGCGCAGGCTTCGGGGACGGCGCGATTCGACATCGCGAGCGCACCCGTGGTGCCGGAGATTCACGACTACCGCGAGCATGTCGCCAGGATCGAAGCGATGTCGCCGGCGGAGATCGCTGCGTTGGAGCACAAGCCCTGCGACGCCGACACGCGCTACACGGCCGACCTGATGATCGCCACGCGTTGGGGCGACGTGCCGGTGGCTGTGCGTTCCGGCTTGGGAACCGATTCTCGGTGGATTTGGCGGTTCGAGTGCGGCGAGGTGCGCGCCACGGGCGAACTCTCGTTCGAGCTTGTCGCCACGCCGGCGGGTGGCGTCTCCCAACCGCTCGCGGTGGGCGTGAACCTGCCCGATACGGGCCATCCGCTCGGCGACCGGTACGCGTGCCTCGCGCGGGCGATGCTGGCCCTCGTGGACGAGCCCTACCCGACGTTTGCGGACGGGTTGCGGACCCAGCGAACCATCGCCGCCATCCGGAGCCGATAAGTCGCCAAGGGGACGTTTCGGCAAGCCGCATTCGGGCACAATGCGAAGCAGAGGGAATCATGAGGTTGATCGTCGTTCTGTCAACGGCACTCTGCTTCGCGGCGATCGCTGCGGGCCAGGTGGATCAAGTGTTGCCACGCCCCGTTTCGGCGAGAGGCAACAACGTCGGCATGTCGCGATTGCGCTTCTCCCTTCCCGATGGCGGCCCGTTCGCGGAGCAAGTGGCCGCGTTCCGCGAAGACTATCCAGACCGGGAGGCTGCCCAAGGAACGCGCCTGCGCATGGTCAAAGACGCCCGGCTTGCCGAAGAGGAGTACCACCTGACGTTGGGGCGGACGATCGAGATTCGCGCGGCCACCGAAATCGGCGCGGCTTGGGCTCTGGAGACGCTCATCCAGTTGCCGGGGCAAGGCGTCGAGAAGGGCGAGGTGCGCGACAAGCCCGCCCATGCGTTCCGCGCCGTCAGCCTGGATGTCGCACGCCGATACCACTCGCTATCCACATTGCGCAGCATGGTCCGGTGGTGCCAGGCCGCCAAGGTGCGAACGCTGTTCCTGCACCTCACCGACGACCAGAATTGGATGCTCCCCAGCGAAGTCGTGAAGGGCGTGGACCGGTTCAACACCCACGGCAAACCCGCCTACACCCGCCAGGAGATGCGCGACCTGCAGGCGTTCGCCGCCGCCCGAGGCGTCGCCATCGTGCCCGAACTCGACATCCCCGGCCACAGTTCGCTGCTCGTGCGCCACGATCCGGCGCTGTTCCAGATTCAGGGTTCGGCATCGAGCAACTGCATCAACTTCGGCTCGCTCAAGGTGCGCGAGGTCGTGGGACGGCTGCTCGACGAGATGGCGGCCACGTTCGACCGCAGCCCTTACCTGCACATCGGCGGCGACGAGGCGTGGTACCCCGACGCCCAGAAGGACCCGCACATGGCCGAGGCGATGACCCGGTTGGGCTCGGGCGCGGGTCCTGCCGAGGTGTTCGCCGACTTCGTGGGCTTCGCCGCCGAGCGCGTGTTGGCGCGGGGCAAGACGCCCGTCGTGTGGGAAGGCTTCGGCCGCACCGACTTCGTCCGCAAGCGCATCCCCCGCGAAACCGTCGTCATCGCATGGGAGGGCCATTTTTATCCGCCGGAGCAACTGGTCGCCGACGGCTTCCGCGTGGTGAACGGTGGCTGGGACCCGTTGTACGTGGTGCACCACTACCCGTTCCCCGCGATGACGCTCGCCCCGCTACCCCGGCTTTACGCGTTCGACCCGAATGTGTTCGGGCACGTCGCCGGCCCCGAAGGGCCGCTCCGCACCGACCTCGCGCCTCACGGCTCGGTCCTCGGCGGGTTGTTGTGTTGGTGGGAGGGGCCCGAGTGGAGCGCCCACGAAACGCTGCCGCTTCGCATCCTGGCGTTCGGGGCACGGCTCTGGAACCCGGCTGGCGAGGCC
>JACFNW010000132.1 GCA_019454665.1 Fimbriimonadaceae bacterium
TGTAGTATCCGGTCAGGTCAACGTTCGCACCTCCGGGCGCGATGTTGATCGAGGTAGGGCGGGCACTCGCGGCGTCGCCGGTTTGATTCAACCAAAAATCAACCGTCTGGGCGCTCGCGGACCCCACAAGGGCAAAGGGGATGACCGCAAGAGCGGCCTTGAGGCGCGAAGTTGTCATGCGCATATGTAGATAACCTCCAATCACAACCAGTCGGCACACCCACTCCAAGGGTACACCGGACTCCATTCTATCACCTGCGGACCGCAGGTGAAACCGTTTCGGGGCACTTTCTGCACTTTTTGCAGATTTGTTCAGGTTCAACCACCGCGCGCTACTGCCCCGTTTGACCGAAGTTGGCCCGAAGGATCAGAAAGTCGGTCACGTTGACCGACCCATCTCCGTTCAGGTCCGCATTCGGATTCCAGTTGCCCGACCCGCTCGAACTCCCGAATGCGGCGCGCAACTGAAGGAAATCGCTCACGTTGATCGAGTTGTCGTTGTTCACATCGCCGTTGACCAACGTGAAGTTGAGCCCGCTGACGCCGCCGGACACGATGTTGACGCTCGAAAGGCGTCGGCGCAGCCAGTGGCTCGCTTTCGCTCTCAGGTGGTAGGTGCCGGTCAGCGACACGTTCCAGACGTACGCGCCTCCGCTTCCCAGGTTCATCGTCGTGCTGACCAGCACGTTGTTGTTCGCGGTGTCCAGGAGTTCGAACGTCACGGGAATCGAGGTCACAGTGCCCGAAAAGTTGCCGAGGGTCACCGTGCCCGACAGCGGGTTCGTCGAGCCGACCAAGTCCCCCACTCGCGCCGTCACAGCGAAGTTGGTCCACGTGCCCGAGTCCTGTTGGAACGTGTCCTTCACAGTGAGCGTCCACGTGCCGTTGGGATTCTCGCCCCAGAACGTGTTCATGCAGAACGTCCAGTTCAGGTTCGCGCCGCCATCCACGCCATGCGCTCGGAACACCCGAGAGGACGTTCCCGCCGGCGAAGTGAGAACGGCTTCCAGGTCGCCGCGATACGTGTGGGTCGCCTGCAACGTCACCAAGACCTCCTCGATCTTGCCGCCACCGCTCAGCGTGAAGGTTCGGGAGATGCCTGTCAGATTGTTGTCTGGGATGGCGGCGTTCACATTCACCGTTCCAGTGGTCCGCGTTTCAAGGGCAGTCACGCCTGAGAACAGGGCCGCTTGTTGGGTCAGGGCGTTGGCGTCTATCAAGCCGAAGCCGTAGTTCTGATTGAACTGGTAACCCGCGCCGTTGGTCTTCCAGCCGCCGTCGCTTTGCGGGCTTGCGTCACCGGGATGGACCTTGCGCGAGGTGCGGACGAGCAGATGCTTGAAGAACCGCGCGTTCAGCGAGGGTTGGACCTGCTTCACCAGGGCTGCAACGCCGGCCACCAAAGGTGCCGCTGAAGACGTGCCGCCAAAGATGTCGGTGTAGGACGTGTCTGGGAATCCGTTGTATCCGGCATCCCCCGTTCGATCCGTCGTGAGAATCCCGAATCCGGTCGCCCCATCGGAGGGTGCGGTGCAGATGATGTTCGAACCGAAGTCCGAGTAATCCGCGAACGTGCCGCTGTTCGTCATCGCGGACACCACGATCGCGTGCGGAGAGTTCTGGGGCTCGGCCTTGTTCGCGTCCTCGTTCGAGCCGCCGCGCGAGTTGCCTGCCGCGATCACATGGATGGTGCCCGCATTGGCCGAAGTGGCAAGAGCCGCCGATTCCGCCGCCGAAGGCTGGAACGGCGACGCCGCGCCGTAGCTGTGGTTCTTGATCTTGATCTGCGTGTTCGCTCCGCTGCTGCGGTAGGTCATCACGTCAATGAACGGCAGCGTGTTGGAGGATTCGAAGTCGAGCCGCAGACCGGCGAGCAACGCCAAAGGCGCCGCACCGGTGACGCCGATGCCGTTGCCTCCCCGCGCGCCGGCTACACCGGCAACGGCTGTGCCGTGAACGTCGAGCGAGGTCACCGGGTTTGGATCGCCGTCGCCCTGGCCGAAGTCCCAGCTGTTCACCGCCGAGTAGTTGGGCGCCAAGTCGGGGTGCGCGGTCTGGAGTCCGTCGTCGCAGATACCGATCACCACCCCGCTGCCCGTCGCCTCGCGACCCCACGCCCCCCAGACGTTGGCGTCAATGCCCGTGCCATGCTGGTTCACCAAGTGCCACTGGCCCTTTCGCCCAGCCGACGGCGCATCCTTCGGGAAGTAAGGATCGTTGGGAACCCATCGCCTCTCGCGCTGGACAATCTTGTTGATCTCGACAAGCCAGGTCCTTGGATCGCGACGCACGGCTTCGGCGGCGTCATGGATCGAACGGACGCTCGGAACCTGCACCAGGCCCCATCGCTCGTCGCTCCTCAACGAAGTGAGCCACACCATGCCATGATCGCGAGCGAACGCCTGACGGTCGGACGGCGTGCGCAGGAACACGATCAGCTGATGCAACAGGATCGGCTGCGAAGCCAGGGTCTTCGCCCGCCCTTCGGCCTTCATCTGCTCGACGGAAAACGACTCCTGGCCAAACGAAGCAGCGGCCAAAACCAGTCCAAGTGATGCAACGAGTGGCTTGATGGTCATGATGATGGGAAGGGGCGACGCCCCACTGTTCTTTGGACGACCGACGACGGAATCAGGTTCACGGGTCGCCGGCGCGGCCGAACCCGGCACGCAACACGAAGAAGTCCGCGATGTCCACCCGGCCGTCGTCGTTCAGGTCTGCGCCTGCGTTCCAGTTCGGGTTGGAGGGGACAGCCCCAAAGGCCGCCCTCAACCCGAGGAAGTCGAGCACGTTGATGGAATTATCGCCATTGACGTCCCCGTTCACTAGGTTGAATTCAACGTTCGTCAGTTCGCCATCGGGATTCGAGAGGCTCAAGGTGCGTCGCAGCCAGTGGCTCGCCTTCACCGATAGCGAGAAGTTGCCCAGCGGAATGGGCACGGTGAACGCCCCCTGGGCCCCGAGGGTGACCGGCTCGCTGTCGAACGTGGTCGTCGAGCCCTCGCGACGATAGTCGAACTGCACCAGAGTGGGCACCGCTCCGGAGGAGGACTGGAACACCACGCGCCCGAGCGCTTTGATCGCCTTGGCTCGGGCGACCGCTCGATCGGCGTTCAGCAGCCCGTGGCCGTACTCGTCGTCGCGGCCCGTCGGCCCCAGATCGGTCGCGTTCTGCTCCAGGATCGCCTCGACGTGGGTGGCCAGCAGGAAGCGGTTGGCTGACAAAACCAGCGCGGCAGCGCCGGCGACGAACGGCGCGGAGTACGACGTGCCGCTTAGGAACACGTAGTCCTCGGTGGAACTGTATCCCCGTGCGCCGGTGCGGTCGGTGGTGTAGGTCGTCGAGCCCGGCGCGACCAGCGCCAGATTCGGCCCGTGATTCGAATAGCTCGCCCGGACGCCCCGGTTCGTGATCGCGCCGACGGCGAGCACGCTCGGCAACTGGGCGGGGTAGCTCACCACAGCCTCGCCGTTGTTGCCCGAACTCGCCACATGCACGATGCCCAGTTCGCGCAACTGAGCGTACTTCTCCGCGATGAACGCACTCTGGAACGAATAGTAGTTGCTGTTCAGCGTGACCCGGACGCCTTGCTGACGTCCCCACTCCAGCGCGTCCGTGGTCCATGTCGTTTGCGAGGACCATCCGCCTTGCGGGTTCTGGGTGATGAACGTCCGGACGGAAACGCAGGGCGAGCCGAAAGCCAAGCCGGAGGTTCCCAAGCCGTTGTTGGTGCGGGCACCCACGACACCGGCCACTGCCGTTCCATGGTTGTCGTTGCTGTTGACCGGCCCACCGTTGCCCGCGTCGGTGGTCACGTCGTGCCCCGGCAACTGGTCAATGTCCGGGTGGTCCTGCTGCACCCCTGTGTCAATCACGAGGACCTTGATTCGCGCATCGCCTTGCACACGATCCCAAGCTTCGGGCGCATCCACATCGAACCCTGGAAGGCTGTTGGCGAGTTGTCCCGTGTTGTGCAGGCCCCAGCACACTGGATAGCTGGGATCGTTGGGCGTGAACGCGCCCGCGCCGGTGAACCAGGCGTTCGGCTCCGCGAAGATCACATGGGGCGACTTCGCCAGAGCGTTGGCGGCATCGAGCACGGCATAAGCGTTGGGCACCCGCATGCGGACGCGGTACGTATCGTCGAGGCCGCTTGCGCCAGACTCCACCACGTCGCCGAGCGAGTCCAGAGTCGCCCTTGCCCACGAGGACGACACACCCGGGCTGAACCGCACGATGACCTCGGGCAGAATGGTCACGAACCCCTGGCCGTTCTCGAACACCGGCGACCAATAGCCGTTCGCTTCGCGGTGCGGCTGCAACGGCGTGGGTGCAAGGGGCCGGAACGCCTTGTAGTACGTGTATCCCGTGCTTTGGGCATGGGCGCCACCGGCCGCCAGCACCGCAAACAGGACGATTCCAAGGCGGTTCGGGGCGCGGAGCAACCTCATACGGCCAGTTTACGGCATGGCGAATCGGGAAGGTCCGGAGCGGCGTGGAGACGAGCACGGGATTCGCCGCCCCTGTTCCTTCACCATTGGAGCAAGACGCGCGGCGTCCGGCCCCGTTACGCTGAGTTTGTGCAAGTACAATGCGGGCAAGCCATGCGCGTCATCATGCTCTCGTGGGAGTATCCGCCCCGAATCGTCGGCGGCATCAGCCCGCATGTGTTCGACCTCTCAAAGCGCCTGGCCGCCATGGGCCACGAAATCCACGTGGTGACCAAGGCGACCCCGCAAGCCCCCGACGAAGAAACCGAGCCGAGCGGCGTCCACGTCCACCGAGTCCATCTGGCCCAAGCCCCCAACGACTTCATCCACGAGATCCAGTTGCTCAACCAGGCGACCGAAGTTCGGGTCCGCAAACTGCTCGAGGATTGGCGACCGGGCGGGCAGCCCACGGTCTTCCACGCGCACGACTGGCTCTCGCTCGATTCGGCCCGCAACCTGAAGTACGACTACAAACTGCCGATCGTGGCCACCATCCACGCGACGGAGTGGGGGCGCAACGGCGGAATCCACACGCCGACCCAGAAGACGATCCACGAGCAAGAGTACTGGCTCACCTACGAGGCCTGGCGCGTCATCGTATGTTCCGAGTTCATGAAGGCCGAAGTAGGGCGGTATTTCGACTGCCCCGCTGACAAGGTGGACGTCATCTACAACGGGGTGGAACCCGAGAAGTTCCAGTTCGAGTGGTCCGAAGCGGAGCGGGCCGAATGGCGCTCGCGACTTGCGCTGCCCGACGAGAAGATCGTCATGTACGTCGGGCGGTTCGTCCGCGAGAAAGGCATCCATGTGCTGCTCAATGCCGCAGGCGCGATCCTCGCCGAGATGCCCAACACCAAGTTTGTAATCGTCGGCGGCGGGCACCGCGCCTCGCTCGAGCGCTTCGTGCACTGGTATGGACTAGAGGGCAAGGTGCTTTTCACCGGATTCATGGCGAACCGTTCGCTGCACCAGCTCTATCGGTGCGCGGATGTCGCGGTTTTCCCATCGCTCTACGAGCCCTTTGGCATCGTCGCCTTGGAAGCGATGGCGGCCGGAGCCCCTGTGGTGACGAGCGACGCCGGCGGCTTGCGGGAAGTGGTCCTGCACGATGTGACCGGCACCACGACGTATGCCGGCTCGGCGGAATCTCTGGCCTGGGGCGTCCTGCGCGTCCTCCGCGACCCCGAGTTTTCCGGGCGTTTGAGTGCCAAGGCACGGGCCCGGCTGGTGTCGGAGTTCGATTGGACGGGCATCGCTGCCCAGACCAGCGCGGTCTACGACCGCGTCTGGCGCGAGTTCCTGACCAGTTACTGGGCCGACGCCACCCTGTGGCCCGTCACTGCCGGTTCGGAAGAGCGGGCGAACCAGTTGGGTGTTCGGGAGAAAGCCGCGGCGCCGCTGCCTGCTCCGCTTGCCGACGCCGGCGAGGGATTTGTGGATCGCGAGTTGGCGGACGAGTTGCACATCGAGTACCTCGATTTGCCCTGATCGAGCCTTTGACAAACGACGAAGCGCGGCTTTTGAGGGCCGCGCTTTCGTGCTAAATCTTCTATCCGGGCAACGCGCTTATCTTCCGGGAGGCTGCCCTCCGAGTACTTCCGCCGCTGAGAGGCTTAACTGCCGTGTTCGGGATGGGAACGGGTGTTTCCCTCTCGCCATGGTCACCCGAATAGAAACTGTCTGTATGCGATTGTCAGCGACACGCCGACAGGGTGCATACTGATTTAGTGGGATTGACACATCGAATTCCTTCGAAGCGTTGAAGCGAAGGGTGAGGTTCAAAAGCCCTCGGCCAATTAGTACCGCTCAGCTCAATACATTGCTGCACTTACACCTGCGGCCTATCAACCCGGTGGTCTTCCGGGGGCCTTACCGTTTCCGTGGGAAATCTAATCTTGAGGTGTGCTTGGCGCTTAGATGCTTTCAGCGCTTATCACTGCCCGACATGGCTACCCAGCGTGTGCTCCTGGCGGAACAACTGGTACACCAGAGGTCAGTTCACTCCGGTCCTCTCGTACTAGGAGCGACTCCTCTCAAATTTCCTTCGCGCACAGTGGATAGGGACCGAACTGGCTCACGCCGTTCTG
>JACFNW010000133.1:0-1504 GCA_019454665.1 Fimbriimonadaceae bacterium
GGTGAATCGGGCCCGGACAGGCCGTGGCACCCCAGCCAAGCCTCAGCAAAACTCAGCCAAACCTCAGCCCAAAGCAAGACCGGGCGCGGCAGATGCCGCCCCCGGTCGCAACCGATCCTCGAGGGATCAGCGGCCGCCGCCGCTGCCCATCTTCGGGAAGTCGGGGCGCTTCCACTGGCGGGTCGGGTTCTTGCGGAGGTCCTCCAGCAAGACTTCGATCGCCTTGTCCAGTTGCGGGTCCTTCTTGGCCAAGTAGTGCTCGGCGTTGATCTCCACCTCGATATCGGGGTCAACGCCCGTGTTCTCGGCGATCCACTTGCCCGTGCGGGTGTCGTAGATGCCGAACTCCGGAGCCGTGATGCCGCCGCCGTCCACCAGGTTCGCCGAGCCCGTGATGCCGACCAAGCCGCCCCACGTGCGCGTGCCGATCAGCTTGCCCACGCCCGAGTTCTTGAACAGCCACGGGAACATGTCGCCGCCCGAGCCCGCCCACTCGTTGATGAGCATCACCTTCGGGCCTTCGATCGTGCCCGTCGGGAAGCCGATGTCCGCGCCGTTGCGCTGCCGGAAGCCCGTGTCGTACTTGCGGATCAGCTTTTCGATGAAGAACGTCGGGATCATGCCGCCACCGTTGAACCGCTCGTCAATGATCAGGGCCTCCTTGTCCGTCTGGCTATAGAAGCCCTTGATGAACTCGATGACGCCTTGGATGGACGTGTTGGGCACGTGCATGTAGCCGACCTTGCCGCCGGACGCCTTCTCGACGTACTTGCGGTTCGCTTCGACCCACTCGATGTAGCGGAGCTGGCTCTCGCTGGAGATCGGCGAGATGCGGAGTTCGCGCGCGCCGTCCAGCGAAGGCTTGTCGTTGACCTTGATCGTGATCGTGCGACCGACCTTGCCGATCAGGTGCTCGTGGACGTTCTGGTTCGACCGCACGGGTCGCCCATCAATCTCCAGCAGGTACGCGCCATCGGGGATGTTCAGACCAGGCTCGCCCAGCGGGCCGCGTCGCGCGCCTTCGAAGTTCAGGCCGCGGTAGATCTTGGCCAGCTTCACGTAGTCGCCTTCGACCGCATAGTCCGCACCGAGCGCACCGACCGGAATCGGCGGCTCGGACTTGCCCATGTCGCCGCCCTGCACGTACGAGTGGCCGGTGCCCGTCTCGCCGATCATCAGGCCGAACACGTAGCTCAGGTCAGAGCGGTGCGCGACGTGGGGCAGGAACTCGGCGTAGTGCTTGCCGATCGCGTTCCAATCCAGGCCACGGAAGCCGGGATCGTAGAACCGGTCGCGGTAGTAGCGCCAGGCCTCCCAGTACATCTGGGTCCATTCCTTTCTCGGGTCAATCCAGCCCTCGACCGCGGTCAGGCTCACCGCGCCGGAGCCCACCTGCTGGCCGGGAGCGGCGTTCACGATGCCGATGGTCTGGCCCTGTTGGTAGGCGATCTTGGTGCGCTTCTCGTTGAACGAAAAGCCCGTCGCGCCCGAGATGATGGTCTGC
>JACFNW010000133.1:1514-6575 GCA_019454665.1 Fimbriimonadaceae bacterium
TCGTGTACTGCTTGAGCGAACCGCCCTCCCAGAAGAACACGCCGTTGTTCGCGCCGATGGCGAACGGATAGCTGCCGGGCGCCACGGGCAGCGCGAGCAGCCGATCCTCGATGCCCTCGAGGTCCACGCGGGGCTCGTCCTTCTTCTCGCCGGCGGCGGCATCGCCTTCCTTCTTGACCGGCTCCTCGTCGGAGGGCTTCAGAAAGGGGTTCTTCTCATCCTTGCTGAGCAAGGCGACGTAGATGCGCTGGGCGTTCTGCATCTCCATCGTGAAGTCGAACACGCCCATGAAGGGGTTGAACGTTCGCGCGGAGATGAGATAGAGGTACTTGCCGTTCAGGTCGAACGAGATGGCCGAGTCGGTGAAGTAGCCCTCGGTGATCTGGTGGCTCTTCCCTTCGGCGACGTTGTAGAGGAACGCGCGGCCGAACAGGTTCTTGCCCGAGTCAATGTAGGCGAGCCACTTGGAATCGGGCGACCAGTCGTACGTTCCCGACGTCAGGTTGCCGTAGTCGGAGCGCGTCACCTTGGCGATCTGGCCGGACTCGATGTCTAGGATCATCAGGTCGTTTTGTTGCGTCGAGAAGCTGATCTTCTTGCCGTCCGGCGAGTAACGGAAGTCCACGATCGTGCCCTCTTTGTACGACGTGATCTGCCTTGCCTCGCCGCCCATCTGGGCGACCTCGTAGATCTGGAACTCGCCCGATTCGTCGCTCAAGTAGGCGACCTTCTGGCCGTCGGGCGACCACACGGGCGACTTCTCGCGAAAGGCTTCCTTGCCGGGGGCCAGGTTGCGCGTCTCGCCGTTCTTGGCGGGGACGCTGAAGAGCTCGCCGCGCGCCTCGATGACGATGCGGTTGCCGCTGGGCGAGAGAGCAAAGCCCGTCACCATGCCGCCGAGCTTGGCGAAGCGGGGACGCACCGTCAGCTCGTCGCTGGAGATCTTCGGGTTGAGCCGCCTCTCCTGCTTGGAGGCCACGTCGAACGCGTACAGGAACCCGTCTCGTTCGTAGACGATCGTCTTGGAATCGAATCCGGGATTCTTGATGTCCCAATCCGAGTGGCGCGTGATCTGCTCGCTGCGCCGATTGCGGACGTCGTAGCTGTAGAGGTTGATCGTGCCCTGGTTCTTGTCGCTGAGGAAGAACACGCGGTCGCCGATCCACATCGGCCAGTAGCTGTTTTCGCGTCCCGTGGAGACCTTGGAGTGCTTCTTCGTCTGGAAGTCCCAGAAGTTGATCACGCCCTGAGTGCCGCCTCGGTACTGCCGCCAGTTGAAGTTGTACGAGTTGTTCGTGTTGTAGGCGATGCTGCGGCCGTCGGGGCTGAACGATCCGTTGAGGACCGGCTCGACGTCGCTGGGCACGGGGATGCCGCCCTGCGGGTGCACCGTGAACATGCGCGGCACGAACGGAGAGTAGTTGGCCGTGACGTAGGCCACGCGCCCATCGGGCGTCCAGTCGAGAACACTGTCACCGGACGGCTCGAACGTGAGCCGCTTGGGCGCGCCGCCGTCCACCGAGACGACGTAGACGTCGGGATTGCCGTCGTAGCTGCCGTTGAACGCGATCCACTTGCCGTCCGGCGAGAACTTGGCGTTGGTCTCGAGGTTGGGGTGGGACGTCAGACGTCGTGCGAACCCGGAACCGTCGAGATTTCCGATCCACAGGTCGCCGGCGTAGGTGAATGCGATTTTGTCGCCGTGGACGTCCGGGAAGCGGAGCAGCCGGATGTCCTGGGCGGCTGAATGTGCCGCGACCACGCTCAAAGCGGTCGCCAGCAACGAAGAGTGCTTGGTGAATCTCATGATGAAAGAGTGCCCGTGCAGGAGAGTGTGAGGGTTTTACCCGCCCCGGTGGGCGGTCAAACCCCTCTGGGCCTTACGGCGACCGCCAGGCCATTGGTTCCCGATCTACGGGGCTCGTTAGCGACCGACCCCGATGTACCGGATGCCTGCGGCCTCGATGGCCGCGCGGTCCCAGAAGTTGCGCCCGTCCACCACGGCCTTCACGCCGGAGGCGGCCAGAGCGGCCCAATCCAGGTCGGCGTATTCGGGGTGGTTGGTGTTGAGTACGAGCGCCGCGCCTTCAAGGCCCGACGGGGCGAACCCGTGGTGCCGGATCTCGTCGTCGGAGTAGAGCGGGTCGTTCAGCGTGGCGTCCGCGCCGCGCCTTGCGAGTTCCTCGCCGATCAGGAACGCCGGGGAACACGTGTGCTCCTTGACGCCCGGTCGGAAGCCGAGGCCCATGATCGTCACGCGCTGGCCCTTCAGGTCGCCGATGGCGTCCGCGAGCCGGTCCAAACAGTGCGCCGCCTGGCCGTCGTTGATCTGGCGCGCCAGGATAGGCAGGTTGGCCTCCATGCCGACTTCCCTGGCCCCGTGGATGAGGAAGTAGGGATAGACCGGCGTGCAGTGGCCGCCCACGCCGATGCCGGGGAACAGCAGGTACGCCTCGCCGTCGGTGTTGGCCGCCGGGAACGTCTCCTTGACGTCAATGCCCTTGAGTTCGGCGAACCGCGCCAGCTCGTTGGCGATCGCGATGTTGACGTCGCGGTACACCATGCCGGCCAGCTTGACGAACTCCGAAGCTTCGAGCGTCTTGACGTTGATCACGGGCGCGCCGATGTAATCCGCGTAGAACTTCTCGGCCCGCGCAGCGCTCTTCTCGTCGTAGCCGCCCACGACCTTCGGGTTCACCGTCAGGTTGCGCAGGACCAGCTTGCTCTTGACGCGCTCGGGCGAGAACGCCAAGTCGAAGTCAACGCCGCACTTGAGCCCGCTTTTCTCGAGCAGGGGCGCAAAGCTGCGCGTCGTGCCGACCGGAAGCGTGGTTTCATAGACCACCATCGCGCCTTTCTTGAGTCCGGCGGCGATGTCGTCCGTGACCGAGAGGATGATCCCGAGATCGGCCTTGTTTTCGGGCGTGAGCAACACCGGGACGATGACGATGGTCACGTCGGCGGTCTTGACGGCCTCGGTGGTGTCGGTGGTCGCCCGCAAGCGACCCTCGCCCACCACCTGGGCCAACAGCTCGTCCACACCGGGTTCGTCGAAGGGTACGACGCCCCGGTTGATGGACTCGACGATTTGGGGATTCTTGTCGGCGGCGACGACGCTGGCACCACGCGAGGCGATCTGACAGGCGAGGGGCAAGCCCATCTTGCCCGCGCCGATGACGACGACATTCATAGTTCTTTGGTTAGGCTCCGAGGTGCGCCTCGTACTCGTGGACGACTTCGATGACCTTCTTGGCCTGATCGTCCGTCAGTTCGGGGAACATCGGCAGCGAGACGCACCGCGCGGCGACGTGCTCGGAGACCGGGAAGTCGCCCACCTTGCCCAGGTGGTCGTAGCCGCCCAGGGTGTGGATGGCGAACGGATAGTGGATGGCCGTGCCCACGCCCTTCTCCTTGCAGAAGTTCATGAAGCCGTCGCGGTCCTCGACCAGAACCACGTACAGGTGGTACACGTGGCGTCGGTCGGCGTAGGCCTTGGGCGCCTTGACGTGCTTCAGACCGGCGAACGCCTCGTCGTACTGCTTGGCGATGGCTCGGCGGCGCTCCGTCCAGCCCTCGATGTACTTCATCTTGATGTTGAGCACCGCACCCTGGACGCCTTCCAGTCGCGCGTTGTAGCCCAGCACCTCGTGGTAGTACTTCTTCTTCTGGCCCCAGTCGCGCAGGATGCGCAGCCGCTCGTTGATGCCATCGTCGCTGGTCGTGGTCGCGCCGCCTTCGCCGTACGCGCCCAGGTTCTTGCCGGGGTAGAAGCTGAATCCGGCGGCCGTGCCGATCGAGCCGATGCGTCGGCCCTTGTACTCGGCGCCGTGGGCCTGCGCGGCGTCTTCCAGCACCATCAGCCCGTGTTTGTTGGCGATCTCCATGATCGGGTCCATGTCGGCTGGCTGGCCGTACAGGTGGACCGGCATGATGGCCTTGGTTTTGGACGTGATGGCCGCCTCGATCTTCGAGGGGTCCATCGTGTAGCTGTCGGGGTCCACGTCCACGAAGACGGGCTTGGCGTTCGTGTACATGATCGCCGCGACCGTCGCGACGAACGTGTGCGGGATCGTGATGACTTCGTCGCCGTCGCCGACGCCCATGGCGAGAAGTGCCATGTGCAGCGCTGCGGTGCCCGAGTTGTGTCCGACGGCGTATTTGGCGCCCGCGTACTTGGCGAACGTCTCTTCGAACGCGGCGACTTCGGGGCCGAGCACGAACGCCGTGTTCTCGAAGGTTCGGCCGACGGCTTCCAGGACTTCGTCCTTGATGCCTTGATACTGTTGTTTGAGGTCGAGGAATGGGATCATGGAGTTCAGTCTTCCTTGAGTTCGACGGCCTGGCCGTTCAGCTTCATGGACTGCTCGGCGGCTTCGAGAATGCGGACAATGCGGAGGGCGGCTTCGCCGTCGGTGCGGGGCTTCTCGCCTTCGGTGATGCACCGGACGAAGTGCTGCGCCTCGACCTTTAGGGCCTCGGTCATGTCGAACTGAGGCATCCAGATGTCGCCCGTGCGGCGGTAGGCCAGAGGCACCTGGTTCGTGCCGACGAGGTCTTCTTTCTTGACGATGCCCCGGTCGTAGACCTTGATCTTCTCCACGGGGTCGAGGTCGTCGAACACGACCATCTTGTTGCTGCCGCCGACGAGCATCGTGCGAAGCTTGATCGGCGAGAGCCAGTTCACGTGGATGTGCGCGATCAGGTTGTTGTCGTAGATCAGCGTCAGGTACGCCACGTCGTGCGGCAACCCGTCCACGTGGGCGGCGGCGGTGCAGGAGACGGCCTTCGGCGCGCCCGGCAGCCAGTAGCCCGCGATGGACAGGTCGTGGACCGCGAGGTCCCAGATGACGCTGACGTCGTGCTGGAACAGGCCCAGGTTCACGCGGACCGAATCGAAGAAGTAGAGGTCGCCCAGTTCGCCGCTCTGAATGAGGTCGCGGACCTTCTGGACGGCGCCCATGTACACGAACGTGTGGTCCACGAGCAGCACCTTGCCGGCGGCCTTGGCGGCGTCCACGACGCGCTTGGCTTCGGCGGAGCTCTCGGCGAGCGGCTTCTCGA
>JACFNW010000134.1 GCA_019454665.1 Fimbriimonadaceae bacterium
CGCCGAGCAAGTGACGGGCGGAGTAGATCTGTCCGGCGTGGTACGCGACGTGATAGGCGGCGATTCGCAAGCGGTCGCGGACGGTGGTGACCCGGTCCCACGCATCGTCGAACACCTGGTCGGCAGGTAGATCGAGGGTAAGGGCCGCCTGATAGCAGCGTTGGTGCAGGTTCAGGTACTCGGCGGTGATGTCGGCGAGTGTCAGCGCGGCGAGATCCTTCTCGATGGGCTTTTCGAGCATCGTGGGCGGCCAACCGAAGACATCGCGGGTCAGGACCGAGGTCTGCCACTCCTCGGGTGGCTGCCCGAGAAGGTAGCGGAAGACGATGGACGCCTCCGATCGGGCGACATGGGCAAGGTGTTCGCTGATCGCCAGGAGATTGGGCGCTGGCCGTTGGTGCAGGTGCTCCGCCGCGATCCCCCCGAGGACCAGGTCGGTCTCGAAGTACATCCAGTGCCACGTTTCAATCAGGCCGCGAACCTCGTTGTCCATCGTCCGAGTATCCACCAAACCTTCCGGAGGTGCTCAAGGCCGCGAGAGACACCCGCCCGCTGGGTCCACAGACCTCCCGAGCCCATCAAAACAGGGCATCATTTAGACGGATGGCTAAATAGCCCTCCGCACCTATGCGAGATCGCGTCTTCAAGGCACTGGCGGATCCAACCCGCCGCGAGATTCTCCGGTTGCTCGCCAAAGGCGAAGCGACGGCGGGGGAATTGGCGGACCGGTTCCAGATCACCGCGCCTTCGATGTCCCACCACTTCAACGTGTTGAAGGACGCCGGGCTCATTGACGGCAGACGCGAAGGGCAGCAGATCGTGTACACGCTCAACACGACCGTGTACCAGGACGTGATCCGCAGCCTGATGGACCTGATCTCGTTGGAATCGAACGAGGAAACGCGATGACCACCCGCCGTGCGCTCCTGATCTGTCTGGTCCTTTGGCTCGCCGAGGCCGTGTTCTTTGCCGTCGTCTTCGGTCGGCTGCCCGATCGCGTGCCCACGCATTGGGACATCAACGGCAAGGTGGACGGCTGGATGTCGCCCGTGGCGGCCATCACGTTCAACCTGGTGCTGACCGCCCTGATGGCGGCGCTCACCGCTGCGGGCCAGTGGCTCTCGCCCAAGGGCTACGAGCCAGCCCGGTTCCTGAGCGTGTGGAACTTCATCATGGTCACGGTGACGGCGTTCTGCGCGGCCATCGGGGTCTTGACGGTGGTGGCCGCGCTGAATCCTGATTTCGAAGCGGGGCGGCTCATCGTGGTGGCCGTGCTGATGCTGATCGCGCTGATCGGCAACGTGATGGGCCAAACGCGCCAGAACTACTGGGCGGGCATCCGGACGCCTTGGACGCTGCAGAGCGTGCGCGTGTGGAACGAGACGCACCGAATCGCGGCGCGATGGATGGTCGGTGCGGGCGTTGTGGGCACGGTGCTGATTCTTTGCAACGCGCCGATGTGGATCGCCTTGGTGTTGATCTTCGCTTCGACGCTCGGGCCGGCGGCGTATTCGTTCGTGCTGTACCAGCGTTACGAGCGCGGGTGAGATCGAGCAGGCACGGTGCCGCGTCTCTATAGGCTCCCTCCCCCGGCCCCTCCCTCAGACACGATCATTCCGAGGGAGGGGAGACCAATCCAGAATATGCCCCGCGCGCCTTCCGGCCCCGGCTGGCCGTACAATGAAGCAACGATGACCCGAAGATGGATCCTCGCGGCTGGCGCAATGGCGATGGCGTGGTGCGCCGCGCCCGCCGTCTCCGCCAAGGACGAGCGGCAGACCGTCGTTGTGTGGGGCCTCGGGCTCGGCCCCGATTCCAAGGGCCTCGAAGCCACGATCCGGGAGTTCGAGAAGCGCTGGCCGCAGTACAAGATCCGCATCCTCAGCATGGGCGCGGGGCGAATGAACCCCCAAAAGCTCATGACCAGCATCGTCGGCAACGTCCCGCCCGACGCCATCCACCAAGACCGGTTCACCATCGGCGACTGGGCCAGCCGAGGCGCGTTCCGCCCGCTCGACGACCTGATGGCCCGAGACGCCGGCAAGGACCCCTACACCCCCCGGCCCGACCAGTACTACGAAGCCACCTGGCAGGAAGCCAGCTACAACGGGCAGGTGTACGCCATCCCCATGGCAGCGGACAACCGCGCCCTCTACTGGAATCGCAAGATCTTCCGCGAGAAGGCCAAGGAACTGCGCGCCGCAGGCCTGGACCCCGAGCGTCCGCCGCGCACGTGGAGCGAATTGCTCGCCTACGGCAAGGTCCTCACCGAGTACAACCCCGATGGCAAGACGCTCAAGCGGGCGGGATTCCTGCCCAACTTCGGCAACTCATGGCTGTACATGTACGCGTTCCAGATGAACGCGAGCTTCATGTCCCCCGACGGCCGGACGTGCACGCTCTACACCCCCGAAGCCGAGAAAGCCCTCGAGTTCATCGTCAAGGGCTACGATCAGGTGGGCGGCTACGAGAACGCCAAGGCGTTCGAAACGGGCTTTCAGGGCGGCGAGAACGACCCGTTCATCATCGGCAAAGTTGCCATGAAGATAGACGGCGACTGGATCATCGGCAGCCTTGCCCGCTACGGCCCCAACCTCGATTTCGCCACCGCGCCGCCCCCGGTGCCCGACGACCGCTACCACAAACGGGGCGCGTTCGCAAACGAGACCGAAACCTACGTGTCCTGGGTGGGCGGGTTCAGCTACGCCATCCCCAACGGGGCGCGCAACGTGGACGGCGGGTGGCAGTGGATCAAGTGGGCGACGAGCACCGAGGCCCGACTGATCGACATGGCCGCCCAACGCGATTGGGAGCGGCGACGCGGACGCACGTTTGTCCCCCGCATCCAGGCGAACAAGGAGACGAACGAGAAGATGTTCGTTCAGTTCAAGCCCGGCGACCCCAAGTTCGCCGAAGCCGTGCGGACGCACATAGACCTCATGCCCGTCTCGCGGATGCGTCCAGTGACTTTCGTTGGTCAGCCCCTTTGGGACGAACACGTGCGCGCGATGGAGGCCGCCGCGCTGCATCGCAAGTCTCCCGCGCAGGCGCTCAAGGACGGCCAAGCCGTCGTTCAGCGCGAACTCGATGCCGTTCTGGGGGCGTCGGCGTACCCGACGCTCGACATGCGCTTGCCCCAAGGCATCGGCATCGGCCTGACGGTGGCGGCCGTGATCGGCTGGATGGTCTGGCTCAAGCGTCAGCGCCTCGGCCCGCTCGCGAGGGCCGAAGCCAACTGGGCGTACGTGTTCATCGCGCCTTGGCTGATCGGCTTTCTGGTGTTCACGCTGGGCCCGATGGTGGCTTCGTTGTTCTTCAGCTTCACCCAGTACAACGTGCTTTCCCCCGCACGGTGGGTCGGCGTGAAGAACTACACCGACCTGTTCGCCGGCGACTGGGTGAACATGTCGAAGGCGCTCTACAACACGCTGTATCTGGCCGGGATCGGCGTGCCGCTGGGCGTGGCGACCGGCTTGGCCGTGGCCCTGCTGCTGAACTCGGCGGTGCGCGGGATGCGCTACTACCGGACCCTGTTTTACATGCCGGCCATCGTGCCGACCGTGGCTAGCGCCGTCCTGTGGATATGGCTGCTCACCAGCGACCCCAACAAGGGCCTGATCAACGCGGCCTGGAACGCGACGTTCTCCCAGTGGTTTGGCACGCCGCCGCCGGGATGGCTGAACGCCGAGGCGTGGGCCAAGCCGTCGCTCATCCTGATGGGCATGTGGGGCGCGGGCAGCGGCATGATCCTATGGCTCGCGGGCCTCAAGGGAGTCCCCGGCCAACTCTACGAAGCGGCTTCGATCGACGGCGCGACGCCGCGCCAGCAGTTCTGGGCCGTGACGTTGCCGCAACTCAGCCCGATCGTGTTCTTCAATCTCGTGATGGGCTTTATCGGGGCGTTGCAGGAATTCGATCGGGTGTACGTGATGAAGCCCGCCGAGGGCTCCGCCGGACCCGCAGACTCGCTGCTCGTGCCCGTGTACCACCTGTTCGTGAACGGGTTCAACTACTTCAAGATGGGCTACGCCAGCGCCTTGGCCTGGGTCATCTTCGGGGTCATCCTGCTGCTGACGGCCTTCCAATTCAAACTCGCCCCACGCTGGGTGCATTACGAGGCGGAGAAGTGAGGGTTCAGGGTTCAGTGTTCAGGATTCGGGGTTCAGGGTTCAGGATTCAGCGTTCAGATGGCGTGCGGAGGGATGGTTGGCGTACCAGTCGTTTGAAGAGCTAGAGGTGTGGAAGCGGTCGAAGGGCGTCGCCGTGCTGATCTACGCGTGCCTGCGGGACTGCCGCGACTTCAGTCTCCGCGACCAGATGCAGCGATCGGCGGTTTCGATTCCGTCGAACCTCGCCGAGGGTGCTGAGCGTGGTGGATTGGACTATGCTCGTTACCTGAAAATCGCCCTCGGTTCCGCCGCAGAACTGCGGACCCAGTGCTACATTGCGCGAGATGTCGGCGCTCTGAAATCCGAAGATGCCGAGACCCTGGTCGCCGAGCTCAAGGAGATTTCGCGGATGCTCTCCAGTTTGTCGCGAACCGTGACCACCCGTGCCAAGACGCCTTCAGCCAGCACCTCCGGCCCTGAACACTGAAACCTGAACCCTGAACACTTGAGACCATGTCCCCCGAAACCCTCTTCGCCATAGGAACGCTGGCCGCCTGGATCGCGGCGTTCGCCGGGTTGCGGGCGGTTTACTTGGTCTTCCAACTCGTGTTTCGGACGCCGGGGACGGATGGCGTCAGGCTGCGCGGCGTGCTGATCGCTTCCTCCCTGACCGCTGCGATCGGATTCATCGTCGCGGGCAGCACGCCGTTCGATCCCGGGCGCGAGGTGGGCGAGGGGATTCGTGTCCCGCTGGTCTGGATATACATGCCGTTCTTCGGCTGGGCGGTGGCGGCGTCGGTCGTGATGATCGCGTTGCGCATGATCCAAGCGTTCCTTGCCCTCTCGCAGATCGAGCGAGTCGAACGGCTGAAGGCGTCGGGCGCGTGGACCGTCTTCGGCATCGCTTCGGCGTTCGGAGCCAACGCGACGGGAGTCCAGCCCACGCTGTTCCGGGGCGTCGTGCCGGTGTCCGTCTCGTGGCTGGCGGGCTTGGTGTTCTTGGCCGTGGCCGCAATGGCGGCGATGGTTTCGGCGGCGAGATTCACCTCGGGGCGAGGCGTCTCGAAAGCCATCGCGACCCACTCGGCGCTTATCGTCGGCTCGTTCGTTTTCGGGCTGCCTTTCGCGTGGCTGGTCATCACCAGCTTCAAAGAAGATCGCGACATGGCCTCGGCGAACGGCATCGTGTGGGTGCCGTGCGTCCAGATCGAGGTCCCCTACAACGACCCCGACGACCCATTGCTGGTCACCCAACACGAAGGCCGCCGCGTCGAGACCTCGATCATCGAGCGCCGATCGGATGGCATGCTGATCTTGGACATCGTGAAGCCCGCCGCGTTGCGCGGAGTCACGCTGGAGCGGCGCACCGACGAGGTCACCGAGATTCCCAAGATGATCCCGCTCGTATCGCAAGTGCAGGACGGCGAGACGGTCATGGGCAAGGTGATCAAGGAGCTCGACGACGGACGCCGGCGCGTCGAAATCCTGGAGCCCGTCAGCCGCAAGGGCGAGGTGTTCGAAAGCAACCCCGGCGACCTGGAGCCCGTGCGCAAGATCGGCCTGCGCACGCGGAACTACTCCGATGCGCTCGAGTTCCTCCCGCCTGAAACGCAGATGGGCTTGGTGTATCTCAAGAACACGCTGCTGATCGTCGTGCTGAGCGTCATCGGCACGCTGGGCAGCTCGGCCATCGTGGCCTATGCGTTTTCGCGCTTGCGGTTTCCGGGCAAGAACGTGCTGTTCATGGTGCTGCTGAGCACGATGATGCTCCCCGGCGCGGTTACGCTGTTGCCGACGTTCCTCATCTTCCGGGCGTTCGGCATGATTGATACGCTGTATCCCATTTGGATTCCCGCCTTCTTCGCCTCGGCGTTCAACGTGTTTCTGCTGCGCCAGTTCTTCATGACCATCCCGATGGAACTTGAGGATGCCGCGAAGATTGACGGTTGCTCGTACCTGCGGACGTTTTGGCAGGTGATGTTGCCACAGGTGAAGCCCGCTCTGGCCGTCATCGCGATTTGGACGTTCATGGGCGCGTGGAACAACTTCATGGGCCCGCTGATCTACGTCAACTCGCCAGAAAACATGCCCATCGCCTATGCGCTGCAGTTGTTCCAAGGCGACCGTGGCACCGAGCCCGGCTTGCTGATGGCGATGGCGACAATGTCCATGTTGCCCGTTTTGGCGCTGTTCTTCTTCGCGCAGCGGTACTTTATCGAGGGCGTGACGCTGAGCGGCTTGGGTGGGCGGTAAGTCGTTGTTGCCCGGCAGACCGTGCCCGCCCCGCCGAGGGTCGCTCTCCCATTAGGAGTCCCGCTCTCGCGGAATACATCGGCGCCGATCAACCCTCCCCTCAATCCCCTCCCGA
>JACFNW010000135.1 GCA_019454665.1 Fimbriimonadaceae bacterium
TACCGACGGCGACGCTTGAGAGCAGCGCCGGCGCAACCGACATCAGCACCAGGAGCTTGGGGAACATCCACGGGTCCTGCGTCAGGAATCCGTATTGCCGGAACGACAGCAACCCATACCCATAAACCAGCAGCATCGGCACGCCGCACACGCCCAACAGCAAGAGGAAGAAGCCGGTCCACTTCCCCAGCAAGTAGTCCGTCTTCGTCGCGGGCTTGCTCAGGTACACGAGCAACGCATTCGCCTTGTTGTCGGCGGCGATGTTGCCCGAGGCGATGGTCAGCGTACACAAGAACAACATGAACAGCGAGGCGAGGTAGCCGTCGAGGAACAAGGTGTTCCACTTGACGTTTTCGAAGAACCGCTTGAGCATCTCGGCTTCGGGTCCGTCGCTCGCCCGCTGTTCGAACAGCGTGAGCACGCCCAGCATCAGGATGTAGTTCCAGCAGCTCGTGATGCCCCAGCCCCAGAACGCTTTCTTCTTGATGGCCAGGCGCATGGTCATCTTGGCGATGGCCCACCAGCGAAACACGGGCGGCGACAGCGGCCCCGTGTAGGTGCGGTACGTCAGGTCCGCGATCGGTCCCTGAGCGGGGGTTTGGGTGGGGATTTCACTCATGCACAACCTCCATGAACGCGTCCTCGAGCGAACGCTGGGCGAGCACCACGGCTCGGACTTGGACCTTCGACGAAACGGCGGCTTGGAACACGCGCCCCGTCATCTCCGCCGAGTCGCTGCCCGGCATCACCACGCGGTAGTGGTAAGACTCGACCGAGACGACCCGTCCGCCCTGGCCCGCAACCGCGGCCTCGAACGCCGGGGACGGCTCCAGCAACTCTACGTCGAGCGGCGTCTCGTGCAATTCCTTGAGGTCTTTGATCGCCCCGCTGGCGCGCAACTGGCCCTTGGCCACGACGACCACCTCGTCGCACGTGCGCTCGATGTCCTTGAGCAGGTGGCTGCTGACCAAGACGTTCACGCCTTTGCCGTGCGAAATCGAACGGATGAGTTCGAGCATCTCCTCGCGGCCTTGGGGGTCCAGGCCGTTGGTCGGCTCGTCGAGCAGCAGCAACTTCGGCCCGTGGACCAACGCCTGCGCCAGCTTGATGCGCTGCTTCATGCCCGTCGAGTACGTCTCGACGTTTCGGTAACGGGCCTCGCCCAGCCCGCAGTATTCGAGCACCTCGTGCGCACGGCTGACGGCGTTCTCTTTGGGCATGCCCGCCAACTCGCCGGCGAACGCCACGAACATAACGGCGCTCATCCCAGGGATGTGGCAATCCTGCTCGGGCATCAGGCCGATCTTCTGCCGGATGTAGCGGCCCTCGGTGCGGATGTCGTGCCCCAAGACCGACCCGCCTCCATCAGCCGGGGCGACGAAGCCGAGCAACGTCTTGATGAGGGTGGTCTTTCCCGCGCCGTTCGGACCCAACAGGCCGACACACCCCTCGGGGATGGTCGCTGAGAAGTCGTCCAGCGCGGTGAAGTTGCCGTATCGGACGGTCAGGTTCCGGATTTCTGCAACGGCCATGGTATGACGCGTTACTTTACACCTGCTTGCGCCGAGCCGTAGGTCTATCTGCGCGATTTGAGCGCAATTACTCTGGCCGTACACGCGTTCTCGTCTTCGTTCTCCTCGTAACGGGCGACTTCCAGATCGCCGCCGAGCAGCGTGGGAAGCTCGCCCGAGCGCAGCAAGTGCTTGGGGCTCTTGGGCTTGCCGAACCGGTCGCGATGGGCCTCGGTGAACGTCTCCACGGCCAACGCGCCGCCAGGCGACAACCAGTCTCCGACCGTGCCGAGCAGGTCTCGGTCCAGGTAGCGGAAGATGGTGACCAAGTCGAAGGTCCGGCCAGGAACCAGGTCTTCCAAGCGGACGGCGTCGCCCGCGATCCACTCGATCGGCGGGCTGTTCGGCGCGTAGCGCCGCTGCAAGTCGGCCCCGAGTTCGAGGGCCCGGGGCTCGTGGTCCACGCCCGTCACGCGCCAGCCGCTCGCGGCCAAGGCGACCGCTTCGCGGCCCGATCCGCAAGCGACGTCGAGCGCCATGCCAACTGTTGGTGCGCTGAAGAGCCACGCTTCGAGCCAGGCGTTGGAGGACCACAACCGCCCCGGTTCTGGGTGGCTTGCTGGTTGGGCGGAGGCCAAGGACCAGCGGCGGCCCATGCGGTCGAGGACCTCGCCCGCCAAATGGGCATAGGGCTCGATGTCGGCGACCCGCACTTCGGCGCGGCGCGGACCCAACTCGTTCGGGCGGGATTCGAGCTGATCGAACGGGATGCGGACGGCCCCCGCGACGAACGGCGACCCCTCGGGTTGGGGGTCCAGCAGATCGCGAAGCGGGGGCAGCCCGCCGATCATCAGGCCAAAGCGTCCAACGCGGCGCGGATGGCGTCGAAATCGGGCGCGTCGCCGGGGGTCGGCGTCTGGTCTGCGTAGCGGATGACGCCATCGCGATCAATCACGAACGAGGCGCGCGCCGCGCTCGGACCGAGTCCGGCCAGATCGGGCCAAACCACGTCGTAAGCCGCGATGACTTCGCGCTTGTAGTCGCTGAGAAGGGTCACCGTGATGCCGTTGGCCTTGGCCCAGGCTTCCTGCGCGAACGGGGAGTCGGCGGAAATGCCGAGTACCGTGGTGGTCTCGGGGTCGAAGCCCTCGAACTGGCTCGCGCCGCACAGCTCGGTCGTGCAAACGCCGGTGAACGCGGCCGGGAAGAACAGCAGCACGACCTTGCGGCCACGAAAGGCGCCGAGGGAGACGTCTTGCAGTCCGCTCGGGGTCTTCGTCTTGAGGGTGAAATCGGGGGCGGGTGTTCCGGGAGCGAGCATGGCTCCATTGTGACACCGATGGCGTACCATAGAAGGCGATGCTGGGAAGCTTGGTCGCTTGGGTCGCCTTGGCGGGCGGATTGAACTACGAGAACGCGGGGGCTTCGGCGCGCCGCGTGGTCGAAGACCTGGCCCGCGCGAGCGGTACCCGCATGGAAGCCGTCGCCGACTTCGAACGCGACATCGTGGCCGTGCGTTGGCGCGACAAGCCGCTCGAGGCCATCCGCGCCGAACTCGCCGAACGCCTGGCTGGCGAGTGGGAGCGCGAAGGCGAGATTCTCCGCCTGGTGCGCTCGCGCGATGCCCTTCGCAAGGAAGCCGAGGCCGAGCGGGAGACCCTCCAGAGACTGTTTCAGGAGGAGCTTCGCAAGCAAGGCGGATTCGCCGACCTGGACCGCAAGCCCAACGAGGCGGAGTACGCCACGTTGGAGCAGACGCTTCGCGCGCTCGCCGTGGCGGAGCCCAGGGACATCGAATGGTCCCAGCGCATCCGGCAAGTCGCGCGGCGCGGACCCGTGGACCGTCTCCTGCTGCGCATCTTGGCCCTGCTCGGCCCGCGCATCGTGGGCGACGTGCCCGTTGCCGAAGGCCGCGTGTACGCCCTCGCGCCCAACGCACGCCAATTGAAGCTGCCGGACGCCGTGCGCAAGGACGTGGACGCATGCCTGGAGGAGTGGCGCTTGTGGCACCGCGTCGCAGGCACGGCCACGCCAAGCGGTTCCTACATCCCGACCGACCCGCGCTACCTGCCCGAACCGCCCACCCGGGTCACACCCTGGCTGGTCGCCATGCGGTTCGAAAGCGGGGCGGGTTTCTCCTTCGATCTCCTTCTGGCAGACGACCAAGGCGTCGTGACGGCCCGTGCGGACTTTCACTTCTCGCTCCCGCAGAAGGAGTACTGGTCGGTCCGGCCGACCGAACCCCTGCCCACGGGGAAGACGCCTCTCGCGATAGGCGACGAGGCCAAGCGCATGGGACGCTTGTTCGCCCTCGGCAACACGGAGTCGCCCTTGAGGCAAGAGCCGACGCTGCGCTCAAAGGTGCTGGAGCCCGAGGTCCACGACCCGTTGGCGGCGACGGCCGGCGTGGCGCTGCTCGCCGCCGCACATGCCCTGGACCGGGACCTCTTCGCCGTGATGCCGGACGGTCTCGCCGAGATACTGCCCGTCTGGTCCAAGGCCGACCCGCCCACCGCAGAGGCCGTGTTCGCTGCCGCCGAAGGCGTTGCGTGCCAGGTGGAGACGACCGACACGCAACTCGTGGTGCGGCCCCGAATGCCACAGTTGGCACGTTCGCAGCGAGCGAGTCGGTCGGCGTTGGGCGCACTGCTCCGCGGGTTGGACAAGTCGGGCCGCATCGAGCCTGTGGCTCTGGCCGAGTACGCCCAGAAGAGCGGGACGATGCTGACCGATCCCTTGGTCAAGATGTGCGCCAATGCGTTGGCCACAGGTGCCGGGGGTGCGGTCGCGGTGTGGGATTGGCCCGCGCTGGCCGTGCTGGGCGCTGTCCAAGATCGAAGCTGGGCAACCGGCAACGCCCAAATCGAAGTCCCCATCGGCGGTTCCGAGTTCCTCCGAGACCGCGTGGACCACCTGTTCGTGCGCTCGGTTCGACGCTATCAGGATGCGGGCTTTCGGGACGAGTTGACCCGGCTGCCGTGCCTGAGCTACCCGCAACGGCTCGGCGCCGACACGCTTCTCAGCATTCGCGCCTCGGCGGAAGCGGGTGTGCTGGCGGGATACGACGGGTTGCCCTACGCCTACCCCCACGGCGAGTACCTGATCCCCGAGATGATCGCCAAGAAGGGAACCACCGAGGAGATGTTCTATGGCTGGACCACGTTTCGGCTCGGCGGTGTGCTGAATGTCGGCCTGAACCTCGGTGCGGCATGGCGTAAGCCGGGCACCTTCGGGTCGCAACTCCAGGTGTTCCAAGGAGACTTTCGGCAGCCCCAGATGGCATGGGACGACCTGCCCGCCGACCGCATGCGCGAATGGGAGAAGCAGGCCGCAGCAATGCGCAAGAGCATGGACGATGCCCTCGCTTCTCGCAAGTCCCCGCCGCCACCGCAGGGCTGAATCCATACGGGCTCCCAGGAGGGCAGTCGCGCGGCACCGGCGTCGGCCTTGCAGCAAGCCCGACCTTGTCCTCTGCGTGCCCCTCGGTACACTTGCACCTTCCATGGATTATCGAAGGACGTACCTCCGCGACCTGCTCGCCAGCGAACCTGGCGTCGAAGTCAGCGCCTACGGCTGGGTCAAGACCCGCCGCGACAGCAAGGGCATCCACTTCGTGCAGATCAACGACGGCTCGTGCTTCGCCGACCTTCAGGTCGTGGTGACCGAAGGCGTGATCCCCGAGGCCGCCATGCGCCAAGTGACCACGGGCGCGTGCGTCCGCTTCGATGGCAAACTGGTGGCCTCGCCCGCTGCCGGACAGGCTGTCGAGTTGGCCGCCGACGGGCTAGAGGTCTACGGCTCGGCCGACCCGGCGACCTACCCCATGCAAAAGAAGGGCGCGAGCTTCGAATTCCTCCGCGAGATCGCCCACTTCCGAGCGCGGGGCAACACGTTCGGGGCCGTGTTCCGAGTCCGCAACGCGGCCAGCGATGCCGTCCACAGGTTCTTCCAAGACCGCGGCTTCCTCTACATCCACACGCCGATCATCACGGCCAGCGACGCTGAAGGCGCTGGCGCGATGTTCGCCGTCAGCCCCAACTTGACCGTCGAGGACGGCAAGTACGCGCTCAAGGTCTCGGACCCCGCCGACGACTTCTTCGGCAAGCCGGCGTTCCTTACCGTGAGCGGCCAGCTGGAGGCCGAGACGTTGGCGCTGGCGATGACCAACGTGTACACGTTCGGGCCGACGTTCCGGGCCGAGAACAGCAATTCCACGCGCCACCTCGCCGAGTTCTGGATGATCGAGCCCGAGATGGCGTTCTGCGACATCGTCGGCAACATGAACCTCGCCGAGGAGTTCCTGAAGGACGTCATCGGCACGTTGCTCGACCGATGCGCCGCCGACCTCGAGTTCTTCAACAAGCGCATCGAGCCCGACCTGCTGGCGACGCTCGAACACGTGGTCGAGAGCCCGTTCGAGCGAATGACCTACACCGAGGCCATCCGCCTGCTCGAAGCCTCGGGCGAGTCGTTCGAGTTTCCCGTGTTCTGGGGCGCCGACCTGCAGAGCGAACACGAGCGCTGGCTGACCGAGAAGAAAGTGGGCCGCCCCGTGATCCTGACGGACTACCCCAAGCAGATCAAGGCGTTCTACATGAAGCAGAACGACGACGGCAAGACGGTCCGCGCGATGGACGTGCTCGCGCCGGGCATCGGCGAGATCATCGGCGGCTCGCAACGCGAGGAGCGGCTCGACGTGCTGAGCGCGCGCATCCGCGAGATGGGCATGGACCCCGAGCATTACGGCTGGTATCTGGACCTGCGCCGGTTCGGATCGGCGCCGCACGCGGGTTTCGGGCTCGGGTTCGAGCGGCTGTTGCTGTACGTGACGGGCATGAAGAACATCCGCGACGTGATCCCGTACCATCGGGCGCCGGGCCAAGCGGACTTCTAGGCCAAGGGGTACCCTTCGCCTGCTCATGACC
>JACFNW010000136.1 GCA_019454665.1 Fimbriimonadaceae bacterium
CCGGTGATGGTCACGGGCGACGCGCCCGAGGTGGCGGCCGCCGTGGCCCAGGCCGAGGGGATCCACCCCGACGACGAGCGCGCCAGCCAAGGCGCCGACTACGAGAAGCCGCATCCAATCGCGCATGCACCCATTGTAGCAAGTTCAACGGGCGCCGACCACCGAATCACCGCATGACCGTCTCGATGGCTTCGAGCACGCGTTCGAGATCGGGCAGGGCGGCGTACTCGTAAATCGGGTTGTAGCCGATCTGAACATCTTCGCGGGCCACGAGTTGGGGGGCCGAAAGGAACAGTTCGAACCGCTCGGGTCGCCCGGTCATCTCCGCCAGAATCGCCTGCCCAAAGCCGCATGTTCGCGTGTCCTCTTGCACCACGACGAGCCGCCCCGTCTTGGCGACCGACTCGGTGAGGGTCTCGTAGTCGCAGGGCACGATGGAACGAAGGTCCACGATCTCGAGCGACACGGTGTCGCCGAGGTGCTTCTGGGCCTCTTCGGCGAGTTCCAGCGTGTTGCCCCACGCGACCAACGTGACATCGCCGCCCTCCTTGACGATGCGCGCCTTGCCCAGCGGGACCGGGTGGTACTTCGCGACGGGCACGGGCTTGCGGAAGATGTGCTTGGGAATGAGCACCATCGTCGGGTCGTCGCTCTTCGATGCCGTCCAGATGAGTCCGGCGGCATCCTCGGGCGTCGAAGGGATGACGACGTTGATGCCGGTCACGTGCGCGAGCATGCCCTCGTTGCTCATGCTGTGCCACAGCGAACCGCCCGGCAGGTACGCGCCGTACGGAGCGTAGAGCACCATAGGGCACTTCCAGTGGCCGAACGTTCGCCACCGAAGCGTCGAGATGTTGGTCACCAACTGGTTCCAGCCCGGCGAGATGAAATCTATGAACTGGAGTTCGAACACCGGCTTCATGCCATAGATGGACATGCCGACGGCGACGCCCAGGATGGTGGCCTCGGCGAGCGGAGCGTTGAACACCTGGTGCGGGAACGACTCGCTGAGTCCCTTGGTCAGTCCGAACACGCCGCCCTTGGGGTCCTCGATGTCCTCGCCAAAGAAGACGACGCGGTGGTCGTCTTCGAGCGCCTTTCGGAACGTCGCGTTGATGGATTGCACCATCGTCATGCGGTCGCCACCCTCGATGGGCGGCACCTCGGCTGCGACAGGTTCGCCGAAGTTGTGCAGATAGACCTCCGAGGCGAGCGGGTCCTGCTCCTTCTCCGCTTGCAGGTAGTCGGCGTCCACCTGGGCCTTCACGTCCTCCTGCATCTGCTCGAACGCGGCCTCGGTGAGTTCCCCGCTGCCGATGAGTTCCTCGGCCAGCAAGCGGATCGGATCGCGCTTGAACATCTCTTCGATGTCCTCCAGCGAGCGGTAGACGCGGTGGTCGTCGGAACTGGTGTGGCTGCCCAAGCGGTCCAAATCGCACCAGAGCAGCGTCGGTCCCTCGCCGGCGCGAGCCTTGCGCACCGCATCACCCGCCGCTGCGTACACGTTGTCCACGTGCCGCGCGTCCACATGGCGGAACTTGTCCTTGGCGATGATGTCCAGATGGAACGGGAGGAACTTCTCCGTGGGGGTCGAGATGCCGTACTTATTGTCCTCGACCACGAAGATCACGGGCAGGTTCTCTTGGAACGCGAACGCGACGGCCTCGAAGAACTCGCCCTGACGGGATGCCGCATCGCCGATGCTGGCCACGGCCACGCTGTCGTCGCCGGCGAGCTTCATCGCCCAAGCCGTGCCCGTGGCCGGGAGAAGGCAGGCGCCCGTCGGGGTGGCGACGCTGAAGACGTTGCGCGCACGGTCGGAATAGTGGCCCGGCATTTGGCGTCCGCCCGAACCCGAAGACCGCTTGGCGAAGTAGGCGAGCGCCAGATCGTAGTTGGGGATGCCCCGCTGGAGCATCAGGGCTCGGTCGCGATAGTACGGGAACAGGTAGTCGCTCTCGCGCAGGTGGAGGGCGATGGCGCCGAGGGCCTCGTGGCCGTGGCCGCTGACCTGGAACCACCCCTTGCTCTGGCGGAGCAGAATGCCCTCGCGGCGGTCGCCCTCGCGGCTAAGGAGCATGAGGCGCAAGAAATCCGTTTTGTTGAAGGTGGAGGTTTGCTGGGTTATGGGGGCACCTAACTTTCGACGCTGAAAATCGGGGCCGGAACGGCTCCGGCAGCAGGTGGAGTATACCGTTCGCGTCTCCGACGTCCGACCATGCGCGGGCCCCAATACCCTGACACGGACATGAAAGAAAAGGGGAAATTGGCACGCCGTTTCGGTCGCTCTTGGGTTATGCTATCGGTGCGCCTCGTCCTCTCTCGGCCCGCTCCAGGGCTCTCCCCTACGAGGCGACGCAGCAAGGGTTTTGTCACGGATGGATCAGTACAGCTTAGAAGATTCGCAGGATCGCATCAAGCTCCGAGCGGCCTTTGAGCGTGCGACGCGCAGGTTGGAGACCCGGGTGCCCGCCGCCCACATGACGCGCTTCATCCGTCCGTTGCGACCGCTCGGCCTTCAAGGCTCGGTGGCCCGTTTCGCCGCCCAGGGCAGGTTCGTCGCCGACTGGGTGAAGAGCCGGTATCTCGACGATTTGGGCCGACTGCTTTCCGACGAACTGGGCCGGAACGTCACCGTCGAGATCGAAGCCGAGCCCCGCGATCTGGCCTCCAATCGCAAGCCTGAAGACGCACCCGCGATTGCCCACGCCGTCAGCGACGCGGACGACGGCACGCTGGTGCTGGACGACCGGTACACGTTCGACACGTTCGTCCAGGGGCAGAGCAACCGGCTCGCCTATGCCGGTGCGGTCGCCGTCGCCAACGCGCCGGGCACCAAGTACAACCCGCTGTTCATCTACGGCGCCTCGGGCCTGGGCAAAACCCATCTGCTGCACTCGATCGCGCGCCAAATCCGAGAGCAGAACCCCGACATGCCCATCCGCTACGCGAGCGCCCAGCAGTTCGTCGAGGGCTTCGTGGCCGCAGTGCAACGCGGCCGCACCGAGCAGTTCCGCCGCTCCCACCGCACGCTGGCCGTGTGGCTCTTGGACGACGTCCAGTTCATCGCGGGCAAGGACAAGACGCAGGAAGAGGTCTTCCACCTGTTCAACAGCTTCCAGCAAGCGGGCAAACAGATCGTCCTGGCCTCCGACCGTCCGCCACGCGACCTGTACCTGATGGACGAGCGGTTGAGGTCCCGGTTCGAAGCCGGACTGGTGGCCGACATCCAGCACCCCGACACCGAAACTCGTTGCGCCATCGTCCGCTCGAAGGCTCAACGCGACGGCATCGCCCTGCCGCAGGACGTCGCCATGTACTTGGCCGAGAACGTGCCCGGGAACATCCGAACGCTGGAAGGCGCCTTGACCAAACTCAGCGCCCAGGCCAGCCTCGATGGGGCCGCCATCGGCATGGACATCGTCCGCCAGATCGTCGCCCGCGACTTCAAGGACTTCGGCAAGCCGGGGCTCGAACAGATCGTCAAGGCCGTCAGCGAGCACTTCAAGATTTCGGTCAACGACATCCTCGGGCAGAGTCGAAAGGCCCCCATCGCCCACGCGCGGCACGTCTCAGTGTATGTGACTCGCGAGCTGACGGGCGACAGTTGGAAGCACATCGGACGCCAGTTCGGCAACCGAGACCACACGTCCGTCATGCACTCGTACCAGCGGATCACCGAGATGGTGCGGCAAGACCGCGAACTCAAGGTGTCCATCCAACGTATCATTGAACAGTTGCACCCGTAATCCTGAAGCAGGGTTCGGAATCCGGAGGAAGCCATGAAACCGATCGCTCTCTGCCTTGCGCTCGTCGGCGTCGCAGTCCAAGTCTCGGCGCAACACCGACCCATCAACGACAGTTCGAAAGGCGAAGGAACCTACTATCACGGCGGGTCCGGCACGAGGAACATTGATCGAGCCACGGTGCGGCTGCTGAACAACAACCAGTTCATCATCACCGTTTCGGGCCAACGCACCGGCACCTTCGCGGGGACCTACGACATGTCGGGTTCGCGAGCCTTGCTCAACGTCAAGACCGTCAACGACAATCGGCATCGCGTGAGCGGTCGCGGGGTCATCAACCTGACCGGCGGGATGCAGGTCACGTCCCTGGAGATGGATGGCGAGATTGACCGCGACACCTTCCGAGTCCGATACGACGCCCACGTCAATTCCGGCGGACCCGGATGGGGAGGCGGCGGCTCGAACGACCGCGACTTCTCCGGAAGTCTGCGCCGACGCGGCACCTTCACCATTGACGGTCGGCGCTCGGACATCGCCTCGGTGGACGTGACCGTGCGCGACGGCAAACTCATGATCCGAGTGAAAGGCGAGAAGAGCGTGGACTTCGCGGGAACCGCCCGACGCCAGGGGCAAAACGACTACACCATCCGCATCGAGCGCGGGTTCAGCCGCACGGCGAGCGGGTCGGGTTCGATCTCGGTGCGCCCCGATGGTCGTCTGCGCTCGGTGGACTTCTCGGGGCGAGCCGACGGCAAGAGCTACCGCGTGCAGGTCTCGGACTGATCGCTTGGGCCGTCTCTAGAACGCCGAGACGGCCCGAACGAGCATGTAGAGCGCGAAGCCCCCGAGGAACACCTCGACCACGGCGATGTACCGCGCGGCGTCGAGCCGGTCCACGATGCGCCGCCCCAGGTACGAGCCCAAGACCATCACGCCTCCGAGGGCCAATCCCATCTCCCACACTGGGGACGCCAACGCACCGTTCGCCGCGAACACACCCGCCTTCGTCGCGTGCATCAGCGCCGAGTACAACCCGTCGGTTCCCAAGAACGCCGACCGGACCAGGCCGTAGCTCAACAGAAACGGGGTGGCCAAGGGTCCCGTCACGCCGCCCATCCCGCTGATCAGGCCACCCACGCCGGCGACCACAGGCAAGTCGCGCAGCCGGGTCTTGTACTGGGCGCGGGCCGACCATCGGCGGGCGGGAATCAACAGGAGCAAGGTAGCCGCGATGAAGACATCCAGCCACCGCGTGTCCAGGTTCACGAAGAGCGTCGCGCCGATCATGCTGGCCGGGATGCTCGCCCCGGCGAGTGCCCAGAACGCCTTCCAGTCAATGTCGCGCCACGAGAACGCCGCGCGGCCGGCGTTGGTCATCGTCATCGCCAGAGCCATGACGGGCACCGCCACGCGCACGCCCAGCACGATCGTCATCACGGGCAGCATGATCGCGCCGGTTCCGAAGCCCAACACCCCGCCCAGCGTCGAAGCGGCGAGCGCAAGAAGCAGCACGCCGACAACGACTTCCGGAGTCATCGCGCGGCCATCAGGTCAACGGACCGCAACACCATCTGGCGCAGCACTTCGGGGTCGGCGTCGGCGAGCTTCTTGAGGTACAGGCACGACACCCCCGTGGAGTGCTTGCCCAACCGCTCCAAGAGGTCCGCGTGCTCGCTTAGGCTCGGGCAGAAGTAAAGCGTCAGGTTCTGTTTGCGGGGCGAGAAGCCGACGATGAACCACTCGCCCGTGCGGCCGGCACCCGTCTTGTACGGGTAGTTGCCGAAGCCCACGATGGCCGCCCCCCACATCTTGGGCTCGATGCCCGTGGCTTCGCGCATCATGGCAAGCACTTGGCGGCACTCCTCTCGCCGAACGTCGGATGCGATCGAGTCAAGGAACTCCTCGACGCTCGCGTCGTTCTCGACGGTCTTGTTCTCGCTCATGGGTTGCCTCCGAACACGATGGCGTTGAGCAGCATCTTCCACTGGCCGGGCCACATGGCGCGGAAGCACGGGTCGTCCATGAACATGACCACGCGCCCGTTGCCATAGGGTTGCTCGTGGGCCCACACGGTGCCGGCGAGCCGCTTCTCCGAATCGTCCCAAACCCAGCCGCTCAGCAAGTTCTTGGGATCTCCCTCCTTGGGAGCGGGGATCCTAAGCACGCTGCCACCCTCCTTGCGAGGGTTGTAGAACGTGTTTCCACTGGCCAGAATGCCCAGCCGCGCCTTCCCTTCCTTCGCGGGGTAGCCGTAGGCCAGAATCGAACGGGCGTCGAGTTCGGCGCGGAAAAGCGAACCCGGCAGCGAGTCGCGGTCGTCGGGGTTCTTGGCCCGCTCCAACTCGACCAGGCCGCTGGTGCCGATCGCCCATCCCGGTTCCCCGAGCACGACCACGCAGCCGCCCGAGCGGACCCAGTTCTTGAAGTTGTCCGAGAGAGCGCGATACCGCCCCGCAGGCAACACGATGGTGGCGTACTCCTTCAGGTCGCCGTCGAGCGCATTGGTTCGCAGGGGATCGAACGGTATCTTGAAGCGCCGCTCCAACAGGTACCACAGCGGCCCGTAGTCGGTGGAGCCCTGCTCGTCGCCGAACACCACGCCCAAACGGCCCTGCCGCAGCGAGCGGTTCGAAGCCGACCCCGGCCCGAAGGCCCCCTCGTCGGGGAAGCCGGCGTTCAA
>JACFNW010000137.1 GCA_019454665.1 Fimbriimonadaceae bacterium
GCATGTTTCGGCGATGGTCGTCCGAGGCAACAAGTCGGCGCGGAACTGGTCCATGTCGGTGTCGGATGAAAGCGGTAGGTCTCAACACTACCTTTCCGTCCGTGCCTCAACCGGTCATGTCTCCCTCTATGAGTACTCAGCGCGGGTGGATACCATGCGAACGCGCAAAACGCCAGCTTCCGGGGACCGCATCCGCGACCTAGCCGCCGCCGAGCGCGAGGCCGGAAAGGTGCTCGACAAGATTTTGCCCTCCGGCCACGTCATGAGACGGTTGCTGGCGGCGATCGAGTCGAAGCCGTACCGCCCCAACAGCCGTGTCGTGTCCAAGCGTGTGGACGGGCTGATCCAAGGGTTCCCGATGGTGGACGCCAATTACGGCGCATGGATCGTTCTGGACGCGCTGGACGGGGCCGTGATCTCGTACTCAGCGAACTGGATCGAACCCACCCCGCAGGTCGAGTACGTTGCTCCGAAGTTGACGAAGGCCCAAGCGATCGCCAAGGTCGCCCGACAATCCGACTGGACGTTCGACGCCGAACTCGGCTGGGCGACCAAACCGGGCGCCTCGCGTTCCAGGCTCTGCTGGCGAGTAGAAGGCGAGCCGGGACCCAACGCTGCGAACAGGAAGCACAGCGGCATCTCGACCTACGTGGACGCGGCGACGGGCCTGGTGTTCCACGACTGAGCCGGCTCAGCGCGATCCGCAAGGAAGCTCACAGCGCCGTTTGATCAGCAGCTCCTCTCCAGATCGGGCTCGTCCGGGAGGTAGGATTCGGCGGATGCCCAACACGGATGCCGAGGTCGCCGCGACTGCGCTGGCAGGCGTGCTCGAGACCATGGATCGGCAGATCGCCGAGTTGGAGACCCTGCTCCTTTCCCACGAGGCGACGCTCGCCGAACGAGCGCGCACGTCCGACGAGTGGACGGCGGCCCAGGTGGCCGACCACCTC
This sequence comes from Fimbriimonadaceae bacterium, assembly GCA_019454665.1. Lineage (GTDB taxonomy): Bacteria > Armatimonadota > Fimbriimonadia > Fimbriimonadales > Fimbriimonadaceae > UBA2387. The sequence goes on from JACFNW010000137.1 coordinate 951, forward strand.
CTGCGGGTCCATGCCGGCGCGTTGAAGGCGTGCTCCGAATGGAAGCCCATGCCGCGCCGCGCACCTTCGCTGGCGATGAAACGCCGGGTCGTCCGTTGGATACTCAGGCGCGGCATCCGCGTCCCCGTGAAAGGAGCTTTCCCCGAGGTGGCTCCCGACGCCGAACTCGCCCCGCTCTTGGAGCGCATCGCCCAACTGCACCGAGCGCTCAAGAAGAAGCTGTCGCGGGCCGACGACTTGACCCTGCAGATGCTGGTCCACCCCGTCGCGGGCCCGCTGTCGGTCGAGGAGTCTGTGGACTTCGTCAGCGGTCACCTCGAATACCATCTCATCCAGCTTCGGCGCCTTGCCAAACGGCGCTAGACCCAACCACCGTGGCACCCAAACCCGCCGACATCGTCCTTTACGTGGGCCACATCGCCCGCGAACTTGATGTTTCATGCGCGTTGAGGCACCTGCTCCGGCGCGACCACGGTTTGGAGATGGCCGTGTGTTCGATCAACTTCGACCCCTACGGGACCATCGCCGCGCACAACCCGAAAGTGGTCGCTGTCCCTTGGTTCAACGAAGACCAGGACGTGGCCATCCGCAAGGCGCGCAAGTATTGGCCCCACGCCGTCTACCTGAACCTGGCTTACGAGCAGGTGTTCCAAAACATCAACAAGGAGGTCAAAAAGCCGCACGGCAACTTCGCCCGCGACGAGGTGCTGCACCACGCGTGGGGCGAGTTCTATGCGGAGTATCTGGTGGGCTATGGGGTCGGCCGGGACCGCATCCGCGTCAACGGCAACCCTAGTTACGCGCTCTATCAGGAGCCTTACCGGCGCTACTTTCCCGACCGTGCGGAGCTGGCCGGGGCGCACGGCTTGGACCCCGGCCGGCCCTGGCTGTTCGTGCCCGAGAACTACGGCGCGGCGTTCTACCCGGACGCCTACGTGGACCAGATGGTGCGCTGGGGCGCGCCCGCCGAACAGGCGCACGGCTACCGCGAGTTCGCCCGCCGCTCGCTGGCCGAGATGTGCCGTTGGCTGCGGCAAGCCGCCGATGAAACCGAGTGGGAGGTCGTGCTTCGTCCGCGCCCGTACACACGGCTGGAAGCGTTTCTCGAGCGCGTGAAGGAGTCGGTGGGCGAGCCCTCGGGCCGGTTCAGGGTCATCCAACAGGGCACGGTTCGCGAGTGGATCTTGGCGTCCGACGTGGTCATGACTTCCTACAGCACGAGCCTGATCGAGGCTGCCGTCGCGCAGAAGCCGATCGCGATGATCGCGCCCGAGCCGATCCCGGACTTCGTGCACAACGCCTGGTACGACAAGGTGCCCCAAATCGAGTCGCAGCCAGCCTTGCTGGGAGCCCTCGAAACCCGCTTGCCCTTCAGTTGGGGTGAACTGCACGCGTGGGCCGTAGGCGAGATGATGCCCTCGGGCGACCCCATCGCGAACATGGCGGCTTGGATGGCCGATGCCGTTGGCTTGGCCCTGAATCGGTCGGGTGGGCGCGTGGTGCGCGGGAAGAGCGCCTGGGACGCCAAGGCGCACCAATTGGGGCGCGCCGTGAAAGGCGCGTTGACGCATCGCGCGGATAAGGCGGTCGCCCACGACCGGTTCGATCAGGCCGAGGTGGAACGCCGCACCGAGCGCTGGGCCCGACTGCTCGGATGAGGCTCGGTGTGGTTCGGTGTAGCCCGAATGTGTATGCTGCGCGCGCGCGAACCTTGCCAAATCATCGCTGGATCAACAAGTCCGAATCACAAAGCGGCCGGGAACCGGTCGGATTCGGAAGTGGCTGCCCGAGCTGGATTCGAACCAACACAAACTGATCCAGAGTCAGTTGTCCTGCCATTAGACGATCGGGCAGAGCGCCGACGGCAGGATACCCGACTAGCGTTTGAGCGCCGAGGGGGCTCAGTCGTTCAGTTTCTTGGCGTGGTCCACGTCGAGACGCAACGGAACGGTGAACCAGAACGTCGAACCCTCGCCCATTTCGCTCTCGACCCAGATCTTGCCCAGGTGAACCTGTTCGACCAGATGCTTCACCAAGTACAGGCCCAGGCCCGTACCGTAGATCTTGCGGTTGTCCTCGTTGTTCACCCGGTGGAACTTGTCGAAAACCTTGGTCAGGTGTTCTTTGGGGATGCCGAGGCCCTGGTCCTGAACACCGACTCGCAAGTGGTCGCCCTCGATGAACGCGTGCACGCACACCTCGCCGCCGTTGGGCGAGTACTTCAATGCGTTGCCGATCAGGTTCGTGACGATCTGGTCGAACTTGTCCTCGTCGGCCACGATGCGCGGCAGCTCGGTTGGGACGTCCAGACGGAAGGAGTGGCTTGGCCGCCGATCTTTCGAGGCGTCCTGAATCTTGATGATCTTCTCGAGCAGCGGCGTGACATCCACCATCTTGTAGTCGGGCTTGAGCGACTCGCCGGATTCGATGCGCGCCGTGTTGAGCAGGTCGTTGATCAGCCGCGTGAGCCGGTCGCACTCTTGGTCAATGATCATGTAGAACTCGCGCCGCTCTTCCGGCTCGAACGTGTCGTCCATGAGCAACGTGCTGACGAAGCCCTTGATGGCCGTGAGCGGGGTGCGGAGTTCGTGCGAGGCCATCGCCACGAACGAGCCCTTCATCCGCTCCATGTTCTTGATTTCGGTGACGTCGGTGAAGATGACGACCACGCCCAGGCTCTTGCCGTCCTCGCTTTTGACCAAAGCGCCCTGCGCTTGGTAGGTGCGCTCCAGGCCCTGAATGACCACCGAGAGTTCCAGGCGGCCGGCCTCTTCGCCGCGCATGGTGGTCTCGATGAGCGCGATCAAGCCGGCATCGGTGAGATGTTCGGCGTACGGTTTGCCTACGGCATCGGTGGATTCGCCGAAGATGGTGCGCGCCGTGGCGTTGAGCTGGCTGAGCCGCCCTTCCGGCGAGACGAGCAACAGGCCCGCGCTCAGCGACTCGAACGTTTGAAGCAGTTCCTCGCGCTCTTCGACGACCTTGCGGTAAAGCTGGAGGTTGGCGATGATCGAGCCGACGTTGCGCGCCATGCGCTCCAGCAGGCGGACGTCCTCGTCGTTGAAATCTTCGCCGAAGCGCTTGTTGAACGCGTGCAACACGCCGATCGTCGAGCGCTCCACCACGCGGTTTTCTTCGTCGCGCTTTTCGATGACCAGCGGGACGGTGATCCCGTTCTGCACGTGGAGCAACGCGAACGGGTCTTTTTGCGTCCGGAGGTCGGTGGTCGCGTCGTGGTAGATCGCGGGCTCGCCGTCGCGGAACACCTGGCCCGAAATGCCGTGCGTGGCGCGGACCCGGAAGATGGCCAATCGCTCCTCGGGCACGCCATAGGCGGGCGGGATCCCCATCAGTTCCCCGTTGTCCGGGTCGTAGAACATGATGACGATCTTCTCGGCCTGCAGGATCATGGCGATCCGCTGGACGAGACGGCGAAGCGTGACGTCCGCCTCGTTGATCGGCGCCATCTCCATGCTCGACTCTTCGGCCGAGGGGCTGATCCTGGAGACCGGCTTCGTCTCCTGCTTGCGTTCAAGTTGGGCGATGCGGTCCTGAGCTTCGGCGAGACGCCGAGTCAGCTCCTCGAGCGATGGCTGTTCGTCAGGGGCAGGCGCGTTGGACATGGGTGGAACGAACAGTAGATTACCTCCAAAGGGTCGGACCCGACCCGCGGGCCAAGGGTTCCCCCGCTGGGCCGATCTACAATGATGCTATGCATCGCTACACCGGCGGCCGCTTGCGCGAGGGTTCGCGGATCGCCGTCGTCTCCAACGACGCTCTGGGCAACTTCGCGGCGGTCACGCCCCTGCTGCAAATGCTCCGCACGACCCATCGTCCTGCGGTTTTGGACTACTTTGGAGGCTCGCGCATCCACGAATTGGCATCGGCATCGGATCTGGTGGACGGAGCGTTCCCCCTTCATGGCGCGGCTCCCGAGGAGTCGGTAAGGTGGCTCAGCGCGGGGCCATACGACCTCGTGGTGAACGTCGAACAAACGGCCTGGTCCAAGAGCTACGCCGCTTTGTTGGCGGGTTCGAGCGGTGCCGTGTGCGGCCCGTGTGTCGGGCCGGGCGGGCGTGGCGAACTCGAGTTTCCCGACGACGACGCGGGGCGCCTGTGGCTGGACAAGCGCTGGATCGTCGAGGACCTGCGCGAGAAGCACCCCGTTCTGGACTCGGGCTTCATCGGCGAGATCTTCTGCCGTGGCGCGTACCTGAGCGGGCCGGTCCCCGGCTACCGCATCCCGTCCGTGCCCTGCGAGCGAGACGTTCCGGACGTGCTGCTCGCCACGGCGGCCAGCCTCCCGGAGAAGCTCTGGCCGATCGAACGTTGGATCGCTTCGGTCGAAACGTTGCACCTTCAAGGTTGCAGTATTGGACTGATCGGCGCGAAGCCCAGCGACCAAGGCAAGTTTTGGAAGGGTGCGGAAGACGAAAACCGCCTGGTCGCGACGGGTCGGGTCGAAGACCTGCGGGGCGCATTCCGGTTGCCGGAAGTCGTCGGCGCCTTGGGCAAGGCGCGCGTTGTGTTGACGCTTGACAACGGTATCTTGCACTTTGCCGTCGCTTCTGGAACTCCGACGGTAGGCCTGTTCCGTTACGGAATCCATCGCCTATGGGCGCCGCCCGCGTCGAACCTGACCGTTCTGGTCCCGGCCCCCGACGAAGCCGTCGCGGCGATCCCAGTCGCTCGGGTCGTCGCCGCCGTCGCCACCGCCCTTGGAAACTAACTCCAATCGGTCTGGACGCTGAGGGCTGCGGTCAGAAGCCCCATGTACTCCCAATCGGTCAGCGACTTGGCCCCCAGGCTTCTCAGGTGCGGGTTCATGACCTGTGCATCGAACAGGACGAAGCCCACCTCGCGGCAGCGTTCGATCAAGTGGTAGAGCGCGATCTTGGACATATCGGTCTTTCGGTGAAACATGGACTCCGCGCAGAAGCACCCGCCGACGGCAAGACCGTAGACGCCGCCCACCAGTTCCTCGCCCATCCAGACCTCGCAGGAGTGCGCCCAGCCTTCGACGTGCGCGGCGACGAATAGCGCGATCAGGGGCTCGGTGATCCAGTTGCCCGAAGGCCTGCGGCAGGAGCGCATCACGGCTTCGAACGCCTCGTCGAACGAAACGCGGTACCCACCGGCCCGCATCCGGCGAGCCAAAGAGCGCGAGACGTGCATCCCTTTCAGATCAAAGATGGCCCGGTCTTCCGATCGGTACCACTCGACCGAGCCGTCGTCGTCGCCCATGGGAAAGGCACCCTGGCGGTACGCCCAGGCCAAGAACTCCGGAGTCAACCTTTCGTCGCGCGGGGCCATCTCGGTTCTTGAGCATGGCACGGCGCCCATAATCAAACGCAATGTCCGAAACCACGCTTCTCCAATACCTTCTCA
>JACFNW010000138.1:0-1835 GCA_019454665.1 Fimbriimonadaceae bacterium
TCGTTCCTCCTGTTGGAAGCCACCGACTCGGAGATCGAAGGCGACGAACTGGACGAGCTGTACAGCCGCACGGAGAACTGCCCGAATTGGGACGATCCCAACAACCGGGATGCCACGTTCGGCGGTCACAATGGCGGCACGACCATCGCCTACCTCGACGGCCACGCCAAGTGGCGCAAGACGGTTTTTGGAGCGGACGGTCAGTGCAGCGTGGCCTGGGGCGACATCCCGTTCATGGTGTTCCCGCCGGCGACCCAGGGCGGCAACAGCGTCCGCGTCAAGGGCTGGACGCCGGTTTTCGACAACTGAGTCTCGCTTCAATCGGTCTTTGGCGGTTCGCCGCCAAAGACCCCGATGGCTCGGTAGGCGGCTCGCAACAGGCTCCCTTGGTAGAGCAGCAGCCGCCTTCCTCCTCTCACTTCGGCGCGGTCCCACCGCAATCCGCACAAGCCATCGGGCATCCTCCCCAGCCGCTCCGCTTCGATCGTCGCCCGCACGGCCAACCCCTCCCACCCGCCCGCCGGGTCGAGCGCATGCAGGTCCAGCCAGGCATCGGCCAAGTGGTGAGCGAAGCTGGCCTCGTCCTGGATCGCCCCGCCTGCCGTCAACCACTTCGTGCGACTGGCAACCCCGATGCGTTTGGCCTCGGCCAGGTCGGCGGGATCGTGCCGCAAGCGGTATCGGTGGACGAGCGCGCGCAACAGGAGGGCGCTGTTGTAGGTCCACTTGGTGCCGTCCACCCGTCCGCTGAGCGTCAGGTGGTCCATGACCAGACCATCCTCGTCCTGAAGCCGCTTGGTGAACGCGATCAAGCGGTCGGCGGCGGCGAGGTGCTGCGGATCGCCGGTCTCGGCAAACAACCCCAGAGCCGCCAGCGCCACCGGCGCATTCGAGCACGCGTTCTTCGAGGCGCGCTCCCGCTCCCGCCAGAACACGCCGCCGCCCAAGGCATCGCTCTCGCCCGCCATGGCAAAGGCGTGGGCGCGGAGCGCTTTCGCCAAGAAACCCGCGTGGGGCAACGCTCGATGGGCGTCGAGATAGGCAAGCGCGATCCACGCATTGTCGTCGTAGTAGCGGTCCGGGTCGCTTTGCCCCGGCAACACCGCATACCCCTCGCCGCGCGCGTCCTTGGACCAATAGGCGTCCATCGCCCGATCGGCATGACGCAACGCCTCGGTCGCCTTGGGGTCGCCCACGTGCGCGCCGGCGGCCAGAGCGCTCAAAAGCACGGCCATGTCCCAGACGAAGGCGGGCTCATCGGCGGACGCTTCGGGCGAAACCCAGGCGCGATAGCCCTGCTCGGTGCGGAACCGGTCCTCCACCTGCGCCAAGGTCCGAGAGGCGATGCCGGCGGGGCCTTCTGAACCCGTGGAAACAAGAACGGCTGCGGCGAGTGCGCTCAACACGACCCGGTTCTACCCGAGAAGGAATCGGCATTCCGATTGGCGAATCTGGCGTCCCGAGGTCTTTTCATGCATATTCTGGTTCCCGCGCCCTCTTTCCGACGCTTGATCGCCGCTTTGGCGTTGGCGTCGGTGATCGCCGTTCCCACGGTGCATGCCCAGATTCGCCCGACAAACAAGGCCAATTGGCTTCAGGCGGAACGGTTCTCGAATGAGAACCTGCGGCCGTATCTGGGCAGCATGTCGCTCAGCCCCAACTGGATTCAGCGCACAGACGAGTTCTGGTACTCGTGGCGCGGATCGGACGGCACGCACTTCTGGCGCGTGGACCCCAGGGCCAAGAAGAAGACGCCGCTGTTCGATCGTCACAAGATGGCCGCTGCCCTCTCGGAACTGCTGAAGAAGCCGTTCGACCACACCAATCTGCCGATC
>JACFNW010000138.1:1845-6328 GCA_019454665.1 Fimbriimonadaceae bacterium
GATCACGACGATCACGTTCACCGAGAAGGCCGAGGCCATCCGGTTCACCATCGAGCGGGTGCAATACGAGTGGAACCTCAAGGACGAGACGCTCAAGAAGGTAGAAGCCGAGCGGCCCCGAACCGGCGAGGGCGAAGGCGAGGGCCAACAAGAAGAGCAACAACAGCAGCAGGGCCCTCCCGGCTTTGGCGGAGGCGCGCAGAACTTCCGCAACTTCTCGCCCGACCGCAAAGCTTACGTCTACGCCAAAGACCACAACCTGTTCTATGTGGAGACCGAGAAGGAATCCGACGTTATCCAACTGACCAAGGACGGCGAGATGAGCTACTCGTTCGGCTCGCGCGACGGCACGGGCAACGACTACGCCGTCATCCAGCGGATCGGCGAAACGCAGCAGGGCCAAGGGCAAGGCGGGCAGGGTGGCCAGAACCGCGAGGACCGCGTGCGCGCCCAAGCGTCGTGGTCCGAGGACTCCAAGTACTTCCACATCACGCGCCGCGACTCGCGCGAGGTCGCCAACCTGTTCCTGGTCAACTCGCTCAACGAACCTCGACCATCGCTGATGATCTACAAGTATCCGATGCCGGGCGAAGAGAAGGTCACCCAGACGGAGCTCTTCGTCTTCCATCGCGAGAAGAAGGAACTCCGCAAGTACGATGTAGGCAAGTACAAAGACCAACAGCTGTTCAACATCCACTTCACCAAGACCCCGGGCGTCTTGCGCTTCGTGCGCCGAGACCGGTTGCAGCGGAACCTGCAGCTCTGCGAGATGGCGTTGGACACCGGCGCGATCAAGGTGCTCCTCGAAGAGTCCGTCGAGAACGCCTTCCTGGAGCGGCAGAATGTCAACTACGTCAAGCCCGGTGGGGACTTCATCTGGTTCTCCGAACGCACCGGATTCGGCCACTACTACCTGTACGACCACAACGGAAAGCTCAAGAATGCGATCACGTCCGGCCCCTGGCGAGCCAGCCAGATCGTGAAGGTGGACGCCGACAAGGACACGGTCTACTTGCGCGGCAACGGACGCGAGGCGAACGAGAACCCTTACTACCAGCACCTTTACCGAGTGAAGCTTGACGGCAGCGACTTCACGTTGCTCGATCCGGGCGATGCCGACCACAACTCGACGCTCTCGAACAGCAACAACTACATCGTGGATGTCCACTCGCGAACGGACATGGCCCCGCGCGCGGTCGTCCGCAACAACAAGGGCGAAGAGATCATGCTGCTGGAAGAGGTTGACCTGACCGAGCTCAAGAAAATCGGCTGGATGATGCCCGAGACGTTCAAGGTGAAAGCCGCCGACGGCGTCACCGACATCTACGGCAACATGTGGAAGCCGTTCGACTTCAGCCCGCACAACAAGTACCCCATCATCCTGAACATCTACCCAGGACCACAAACCGAAAGCGTGTCATCCACGTTCTCGGCGACGTCGGGCAACCAACGGTTGGCGCAGCTCGGGTTCATCGTGATCCAAATCGGCAACCGGGGCGGCAACCCCGCGCGTTCCAACGCCTACCACAGCTACGGCTACTACAACCTGCGCGACTACGGTCTGGCCGATAAGAAGGCGGGCGTCGAGCAGTTGGCGCAGCGGCACGCGTGGATCGACGTGGACAAGGTCGGGATCTTCGGCCACTCGGGCGGCGGCTTCATGACGGCGGCCGCTCTGCTCATGCCCCCTTACAACGACTTCTTCAAAGTCGGCGTTTCGTCGGCGGGCAACCACGACAACAACGTGTACAACCAGAACTGGAGCGAGCAACACCACGGCCTTCGCGAGACCCGCGCCCAGGCGACGGGTGGAACCGCGGGCCGAGCCCCAGACGAGCCCGATTGGGACGCGCTGCTCGCCGCACTCAACGACGACCCGCAGCAGCGCGGCACCGGCCAAGGACGTCGCGGTGGCGCGGCCGGCCAAGGTCAGGGCCAAGGAGGTGGGCAGGGCCAGCAACAGGGCGGCCAAACTCAGGGCACCGGCGAAACCAAGTTCGACATCAAGGTTCCCACGAACCACGAACTCGCTGCCAACCTCAAGGGCAAGCTCCTGCTCGTCCACGGCGACATGGACAACAACGTCCACCCCGCAGGAACGATCCGGCTCGTGAACGCCCTCATCAAGGCGAACAAGCGGTTCGACATGATGATGCTCCCTGGCAAGGCCCACGGCTTCGCCGACATGCAGCCGTACTTCACGCAGATGATGTACGAGTACTTTGCCGAGCACCTGCTCGGCGATTACTATCGCGGCACGGCGACGATGGGCGGGCGCAACTAGACCGCTCCGAGCGACGGGCCGGGACAACTCCCGGCCCGTCCGCCAAACTTCGGTGCGGCTACCGACGCCCCAGCGTCGTCCGTACCTACGATGCTTGCTGTCGTCGCGTTCGTTTGCCTTGCGGGAGCCGTTCAGGACGCGCAGGCCAAGGTGCCCTCCATCTCCGAGAAGACCGTCGGCCTCGAACGGCGCAGCGGCCTCTTCCCCACCTATCTGGACACCCGAAAGGGCCAGGTCTACGTCCGATTCCCCGCCCCGGCGGCTCGCGGCAAGTGCGCCGAGTTCCTCTACGTGGATTCGCTGCGGCAGGGCCTGGGGTCCAACGATGTCGGTCTTGATCGCGGCCGGCTGGGCGAGACCCATGTCGTGGACGTGCGTCGCCTGGGGTCCCGCATCCTCTTCGAAGCGCAGAACCTGGGCTATCGCGCCAGCTCGGCCAACCCGGATGAGGGCATCGCAGTGCGCGAGTCGTTCGCCTCGTCGGTGCTGTGGGCGGGACCCGTCGCAGCCGAAGACCCCGACGGTGCCGTCCTGGTCGACCTCACGCCCTTCCTGGTTCGAGACGCCCATGGAGTTGCCGGAGTCTTGCGGAACTCCAATCAAGGCGCCTACCGCCTCGATGCCTCCCGAAGCGCGCTCGACCCCGAGGCATGCCTCGCCTTTCCCGACAATCTGGAGTTCGAGGCCGTCCTGACGTTCGCCAACGATGGAAACCCGGGCCGATTCGTGTCGTCCACGACCCCCGAACCCGCATCGGTCACGCTCGTCCAACACCACTCGATGATCCGGCTTCCGGGCTCGGGCTACACGCCCCGCACCGATGATCCGAGGATGGGCATGTTCAGCGTGTCGTTCTTCGACTACTCGACGCCGATCGAGCAGCCCGTCCAGAAACGTTGGGTGGCGCGGCACCGATTGGAGAAGACCGACCCCTCGGCGCCCGTGTCGCCGGTCAAGAAGCCGATCGTGTACTACTTGGATCGAGGCGCTCCCGAGCCGATCCGAAGCGCGCTATTGGAAGGGGCCCGTTGGTGGGCCGAGGCCTTTCAGGAAGCGGGCTTCCAGGACGCATACCGGGTCGAACTCCTACCCGAGGGTGCCCACCCCCTCGATGTTCGCTACAACGTGATCCAGTGGGTTCATCGCAGCACGCGGGGTTGGTCGTTTGGTTCCTCGGTCGTAGACCCCCGAACAGGCGAGATTCTGAAGGGCCACGTCACGCTCGGTTCCTTGCGCGTGCGGCAAGACCGGCTGCTCTTCGAGGGCCTGCTCGGGGCCGAGCGATCGGGATCGGGCGAGTTCGACGACCCTGTGCGGCTCTCCCTAGAGCGGCTGAAGCAACTTTCGGCCCACGAGGTCGGCCACACGCTCGGCTTCGCGCACAACTTCGCGGCCAGTTCCTACGGTCGGGCGTCGGTCATGGACTACCCAGCGCCCTTGGTCACGGTGGCCGATGACGGAACGCTCGACATCGCGAGAAGCTACGCCACGGGCATCGGGGCCTGGGACAAACTGGCCGTCAAGTGGGCCTACGGACAGCCGGCGCCTGGCACCGACGAAAGGGACTTCCTGGCCGGTGTGGTGGCCGATGGCATTCGGAGCGGCATGCCCTACCTCGGCGACCGAGACGGCAGATCGGCGGGCTCGGCGCACCCGATGGCTTCCGTCTGGGACAATGGGGCCGACCCCGTCGCCTCGCTGCAAGAGGCCGTTCGCGTGCGAAGGGTTGCCCTGCTCCGCTTCGGCGAACGCAACCTGCGGGCAGGGACGCCGCTCGGCCTGCTGGAAGAGACGCTCGTCCCCGTGTATCTGTGGCACCGGTATCAGGTGGATGCGGCGGCCAAGCTGATCGGCGGCGTGAACTATGCGTACGCGGTCAAAGGCGACGGCCAAGTGCCCACCCAACCCGTCCCGAACGACCAACAGTTTCGCGCGATCGAGGCGCTGCTGGCGTGCTTGGAACCGGACTTCCTCGACCTGCCCGATTCCGTCACGCGCTTGCTCTCGCCCGCCCCGTCGGGCTATGGCAACGCAAGAGAGATGTTCCCCCGGGACACGGGTCTGGTGTTCGACCCGTTGGCGGCGGCGGGCTCGGCGGCCGACATCGTGCTGGCGGCGCTCCTTCACCCCGAACGCGCGGCCCGTCTGGTCGAACAGCACCGCAAAGACCGCAACGCGCCCTCGCTCGATGGGCTGCTG
>JACFNW010000139.1 GCA_019454665.1 Fimbriimonadaceae bacterium
CTGCAAGTCGAGGCGATCAAGCTGGCGTTCGAGGTCGCGTTCCGCGAGGTCGCCGACCCCGCGACCATGGCCGTCACCCCCCAAAGCCTGCTCGATGAAGAAGCCTTGCGGTCCCTCGCCGCGACCATCGAGCCGGGCCGCGCCATCCCTCGCACGCTCAAGCCCCGCGTGGACTACGGCACGGTCTACCTGTGCGCCGCCGACGCCTCGGGCATGATGGTCTCGTTCATCCAATCGAACTACATGGGCTTCGGCTCGGGCGTCGTGGTGCCGCGCACGGGCATCAGCCTGCAGAACCGGGGCGCGGGGTTCGTGCTTACCCCCGGCCACCCCAACCAAGTCGGCGGCGGCAAACGCCCGTACCAAACCATCATTCCCGCATTCGCCATGCGGGGCGGAGCGCCGCACCTGGCGTTCGGCGTGATGGGTGGCCACATGCAGCCGCAAGGCCACCTGCAGGTGTTCCTTCGACGGCAGCTTTGGGGCCAGAACCCGCAAGCCGCGCTCGACGCGCCGAGGTGGCAGGTGGACGAGACTGGCAAGGTCTTGCACCTGGAAGCCGGGTTCGACCCCGCTTGCGCCGCGCGATTGGCCGAGTGGGGCCACCCGGTCGCGCCCGGCGGCGCACCCGGTTTGTTCGGAGGCGGGCAGGTCATCGAGCGGCTGCCGATCGGCTATGCGGCGGGTTCGGACCCGCGCAAGGACGGCTGCGCCGTGGGCTTTTGAGCCCGCTTACTCGACCGTGACCGACTTCGCCAGATTCCTCGGCTGGTCAATCTCGCACCCGTTGAGCCGCGCGACGTGGTAGGCCAGCAACTGCATCGGGATGATCGTCAGCAACGCGTCGAGGAAGTCGAACGGCCCGTTCGGGATCTTGAGCGTCACGTTGGCCACGCGTTCCACGATGGCGTCGTCTTCCGTGGTGATCGCGAGCACCGTGCCGCCGCGCGCCTGAATCTCGCGCATGTTGCTCACGATCTTGTCGCGGACGTCGCTTTCGGAAGCCCCGAACACGGCCATCACGCCATCGCTGACCAGCGCCAGCGGCCCGTGTTTCATCTCGCCCGCAGGGCACTCGACCGTGGGGATGTAGGCGATTTCCTTGAGCTTGAGCGCTCCTTCGAGCGCGACGTAAGCATCCGCCCCGCGCCCCATGAAGAAGAACAGCGGCGCGCCGCGAACCTGCTCGGCCAGCTTGACCACCTGCGGTTCGAGATTCAGAATCACCTTGGCGCGGCCGCTCATGCCCTTGAGCTCGGCGGCGATCTCGGGGACGCGCACGCCGGGCATCTCCTTGACCTGCGCGATGTACAGCGCGAGCAGGATCAGCGTCATCACCTGCGCCGTGTAGGCCTTGGTGCTGGCGACCGAAATCTCGGGGCCCGCCTGCGTGTAGATGGTACGGTCACACTCGCGGGCGATGCTCGAACCCACCACGTTCACGATGCCGAGCGTGCGGATGCGCTTCTCTTTGCACAATCGCAGGGCCGCCAGCGAGTCGGCCGTCTCGCCGCTTTGGCTGATGAAGATGGCGAGCGAGCGTGGCGAGAGCACGGGGTCGCCGTAGCGGAATTCGCTGGAATAGTAACAGTCTGTAGGCAGACGCAGCAACTTTTCGAACAGATGCTTGGCCATCATGCCGGCGTGCAGGGCCGTGCCGCACGCGATGATGTTCACGCGATCAATCTCGTGCCACACGAAGTCGCTGAACACCTTGTCCAGCCGGATGTTGCCTTCGTCGTCAATGCGGCCCGCGATGACTTGGCGCATGACGTCGGGCTGCTCGTGGATCTCCTTGAGCATGAAGTGCTCGTAACCGCCCTTCTCGGCGGCGGCCACGTCCCATTCGATGTGCTCGGTCTTGAGCGGTAGTTCGCGCCCGTCGCCGTCGGTGAGCACGATGGCGTGCTGCGTGACTGTGGCGATGGTGTTCTCTTCGAGGATGACGATATCCCGGGTGTACGGCAGCAGGGCAGGGATGTCGCTGGCCAGCAGGTTCTCGTTGTCGCCCACGCCGAGCACGAGCGGGCTGGCGTTGCGCACGGCCACGATCTTGCCGGGCTCGCGCTTGGACATGACGACGAGCGCATAGGCTCCGCGAAGCTGCTTGACGCCGCGACGGACGGCTTCTTCCAGCGGGACGCCCGCAGCGTATTCCGCACCGATGACGTGGGCGGCGACTTCGGTGTCGGTTTCGGACCGGAATTCGTGCCCATCCTTGGCCAATTCGGTCTTCAGTTCGAGGTAGTTCTCGATGATGCCGTTGTGGATGATGGCGACCTGCTCGTAGCGGTCGAAGTGGGGGTGGGCGTTGGTGTCGGTCGGCCCGCCGTGGGTGGCCCACCGCGAGTGGCCGATGGCGAGCCCGCACTCGTCGGGCCGTTGGCCCATGAGCTTGCCGAGTTCGCTGAGCTTGCCCGCCCGCTTGAGGATGTTGATGCCCGACCCGTTCAGGTAGGCGATGCCCGCGCTGTCATAGCCGCGATACTCGAGCCTCTTGAGCTGGTCGTAGACGACGTCGATCGCGTTCCGCTGTCCGATGTATCCGGCGATGCCGCACATAAGTGATCAATGTACCTTCGGCACCTGGCACGCCCCCGCGCAGGGTCCTTCTTGACCCGTGAGAAAGAACCCGTGGCGCGCACAAGGGTCCTTGTTGGACTTGGGCGTATCGGAGAGAATATTCTCAGATTCTCTCCGTCACGCTTGCATTTCCAGTGTTAGACGTGCTAGGGTTCGATCAAATGGGACCAAACACGAACCGGAACCCCAGAAGTGCCGCCCGCTTCATCGCCGTACTCGGTGTCGTTGGAGCCGTGTCCGGGGGGGCGACGATCACGGCGACTGTGGTCGGCCTGAACACTGGTAGCCTCTATGTCGACGGCGCCGTAGAATCCGTTCCTCACGCACGGGGCTCCTAATCGGTAAAGAGTATCTGGACGCAGACTGGGACGAACCCGACTCGAACGGTCGGTACCCACGCGTCGCTGATTTGGACCGAGATGGCGAGATCACCAGCAACGACCATGATATCGTCTGGGGAAACGTCGGACTAGATGGGGACTAAAGGAGCCGTTATGATGATCAGTCTGTTTGCAAGTGCTTTCGCTCTTGGTCAGATCGCCGCTTCGGAGTCCACTCCGAGGGCTCCGACCACCGAAGTCCGGTTCGCGGTTAGCCATGCGCTCGACGAAGGAGACACTTTCCTCGTCGCGATCCACGATGCGAAGGGCAAGGAACTCGGAGGTTCTCAGCTTGGGCCCGATGGCTTCACCTACGTCGAAGGGAGGTCGACGAGCATCGCCAAGCCCACCTATACGCTGGACATCCAACTCAAGGACGGCGCGACATACCATGCGGTTGTGACGGTCCCGAGCACGCTCCGCCGAGTGCTCACGTTCAAAGGCAAAGGCAAGGGTGTGATCGAACTATCCGTGTCGTTGGTCATGGGCGACGTGGACCAGAATGGCGTTGTCGACGAGTACGATCAGGAGTACGTGCTGCGCCACGAGGGGTTCAGATCGAAGGACGAAGCCAAATGGACCGACTTCGACCTGTTGGGCCGCATCGTTTGGCATGCCGATCTGAACCGTGACGGTAAGATCGATCACACGGACTTCAGCAAGGTCACGCAGAGTCTAGGCAAGCGCAATGACCCCCTGCCTTGGCAAAAGCGCGACTGAGCACGGATAGGTTCGATCAGTCGCTCGCGAGGTACTCGGCCAGCAGCAGGGCGGTGTCGTTCAGCGCATCCACGTGCGTCCGCTCGTAGCCGTGGCTGGTGTCAACGCCCGGCCCGATCAACGCCACCTCGGCGCGCCCGCCCGAGAACCAATACGCCCCGCCATCCGAGCCGTAGTGCGGATACACGTCGAGCTTCAGGTCTATGCTCGCACGGTCGGCGAGGTCCATCAGCTTGCCGGAAAGCTTGCGGCTGTAGGGGCCGTTGGAATCCTTGACGCAAAGCGTGCAATGGTGTTCGTCGCCCTGCAACCCCTCGCCAAGTGCAGCCATATCCACGCACACGTACTCGCTGAGGTTGTCGGGAAGCGAATCCATACCGCCGTGGCCCACTTCTTCGAAGTTGGAGATCAGCACGTGCGTCTGTTGCGCGGGCGTGATGCCGTGGTCGCGCAACGACTTCAGTGCCGCGAGAATGCACGCCACCGCCGCCTTGTCGTCGAGGAACCGAGAACGGATGTAGCCGGACTGCGAGTGCTCGACGCGCGTGTCGAGGTGGACAAAATCGCCCACTTGGATGCCCAGCACTCGGGTTTCTTCGGCGCTGGACGTGCGCTCGTCAATGCGGACCTCGAGGTTCTTGTCGTCCCGCGAAGCCGTCCGAGCGTCCTTGTTCACATGCGCCGCACCGTTGGCGAACACGATCGAGCCTCGGATCGGGCGGTCGTCGCGGGTGCGAATCGTCACGCCTTCGCTCTCGACGGTCGGCCACATGATGCCGTTCAGGGCCGTGCAACGCAGGCGACCGTTGCTCTTGATCTCGGCGACCATGAGGCCCAGCGTGTCCACGTGCGCGCTCACGGCGCGGGGCCGGTCGTAGCCCAACCCGTCCGCGACGGCGACCAAAGCGCCCTTCGTGGTCTTGGAGCTGGCCATGCCCAGTTCCTCCAACTCCTGCTGGACGAAGTTGACCGCCCATTCGGTGTCGCCCGTCGGGCTCGGCGTGTTGAGCAGGTCCACCAGGACCCGCACCAGATATTCCTGATCGATCACAAATCGGCTCATGCAACCTCTGCGGGGAAGCTCATTATAGCGGCTCCGAGTTCCTTGCGCGGCGCTCGCTCCACTTCGCCGATCCGCTCCGTCCCTAGAGTGTGCGCTTAGGCGCGCAAGGTTGAACCACGGATGGCAAGACTGGACGGCGAACTCTGGAAATGGAACCTGGCGAAGGTGGTGGTGGTGGACGTGACCGACGACTACCGCCTGATGCAACCGCCACTGCCTTGCGAGTGCTACCCCATCCTCTGCGAGACGCTGCTCCCCAGGCACAATCTCGCCAAAAGCCTGCTCGACCGTGGCTTGGTGAACGGCTACCTCTACGACTGGCACGAATCGCCCCCGTTCGAGGGCGGCGAGTGGTATGTCGGCGTCGTCAGCGAAGACTTGGCGGGCGATCTCGCCGAGCCCTCGTAGGCGTGCCACAATCCGGGGCGTGGACGGCCTTGCTTGCTCCATCACCCTGAACACGCGCTTCGACGCCGAGCAACGGCGTCGCTACCAAGACCCGCGCACCATCCAACGCCTGCTCCGCGAGGCGAAGACCATCGCCATCGTCGGCCTCTCGACCGAGAAGACCAAAGCGAGCAACATGGTGGCCTCCTACCTGCAAGACGAGGGCTACCGAATCGTGCCCGTCCACCCAAAGGCCAGCGCGATTCTGGGCGAGAAGTGCTACCCGACCGTCGCCGACATCCCTTTTCCCGTGGACGTGGTGGACATCTTCCGTCCCGCTCACGAGGTCCCCGAGATCGTGGAGCAAGCCATCGCGAACGGGGCGCGAGCGGTGTGGATGCAGTTGCGGATCGTCCATCTGGAGGCCGCCGACCGCGCCATCGAGGCCGGGTTGTTCGCCATCGTGGATCGCTGCATCAAGATGGAGCACGGTCGGTACGGCGGACAGCTTCACTGGGCGGGCATGAACACGGAAGTCGTCACCTCGCGCAAGCGCTCGACTTGACCCGCACCACCACCCGCCAACCTACCCGGCGACCCAAGCGCGAGCCGTCCACTCGCGTAGACTCGGGCGAGTTCGATGAACAACGGTGTTCCTCCCTTTGAAGGCGTTTCGGCATGGTTTGCGGGGCCCAAGGCAGAAAACGGAGACTCCTTCGCCCACCTCGTCTCGCGCATCGTCCACGACCACTACGCGTGGCGACGCAACTACTTTCCGGAAGACGGCTTGGTTGTGGACTCGCACCTTCGACGCGCCAACGAGCCCTTCGCCGACCGGTTCGACGATCGCCTGTGGGAGCTGCTCGCCCGCCTGAAGGCCGACCCTCCCTTCCAGAGCCCCCGCTACGCCGCGCACATGGTTTCGGAGCAGACGCTGCCCAGCATCGCCGGCTACTTCGCGGCGATGCTCTACAACCCCAACAACGTAACCGCCGAATCCGCCCCGGTCACCGTGCGTTTGGAACTCGAGGCCGCCGCGATGATCGCCCAAATGATGGGCTACGACGAAACCGCTTGGGCGCACCTGACCTCTGGAGGCACGGTCGCCAACCTCGAAGCCCTGTGGGTGGCGCGCTCGGTCAAATACCTGCCGTTCGCGCTGCGCCAGGCGCGGAGC
>JACFNW010000140.1 GCA_019454665.1 Fimbriimonadaceae bacterium
CGGAAGTGTTGCGCGCCACGATCCGCACGCCACCTCCGTAAACCGAGGTGCCCAGCGGTTCGCGGCGAACTTCCTTGCCGTCGCGATACACAATGCGCGTGCTGGAAACCGAGTACCCGGCGCTGCCCTTTTCGCGAACCACGGTCTTGCCGGGCGGCAGGCTGGGGTCGTGGATCACTTTCTCGCCCTTCGACCACGACTTGTGGCCGGAGGTGACGATCTTCACTTCGCGCGAGGGGTCGGGCGTTCCCAAAATGCGGGCGGTGAGTTTGCCCGACTGGTACTCCATGCTGACCGCAACGGGACGTTCGGAGTCGTTTTCAAAGACGAGGTCGAGGGAGTTGTACGACACCGTCGCGTCGCGTCCCCTCGGGACGTAGGCCACGGGCATCGAGTGGTTCAGTCGCTTGACCACCTTGAGATCGGCAAGCAGAACCGCGTTGTAGAGCGTCGTACTGACCTGGCAGATGCCGCCCCCGATCCCTGTGTCGTGGCGACCATTGACATAGACGCCCGCTTCCTTGAAGCCCCGCTTGGCCGTGCGTTGGCCCACGACCTCGTTGAAACTGAACCGGTCGCCGGGCATGAGCACCGTGCCGCTCAGGAATTCGGAACCGAGCCGGATGTTCGTGTTGCGGCTGGTTTGGTTCTTGGGAAAGTTGGTCGAGAACTCGGCCACCACGCCGACGATGCTGTCGAGGGCGGCGTCGGTGACGTGCTTCTCGGCCTGAGTGATGGGCAGTTCGGCCACGCCTTCTCCATTGACCGCTTCTTGGATGGCTTCCAGCACGGCCTCGTCCCGCAATTCGAGCCCAGATTGCTCGGGCGTCTTGACGATGCGCCCGGCGACCCATTCGACCTTGGCTTTGCCGTTCTTGGGGAGCTTGGCTTCGACCGTCTTGACGATGCTGGACACGTCCACGCCCGAGAAGTCGAGCACCTCTTCAAGGGTGATCGGCGGTTGCGCCGAGGGGAGCCAGTTGGCCCAGAAGTCCTTCATCGGGGCATCGCGCAGGGTTGCGGCGACATCCAGTTGAATGCCCAGTTGGGCCGGGGTGACTTCGATGGGCGCGGGCAGAAGCTTGGAAGTCAGTCGGATGGGCTTGGCGGCGCGCTCGCCCCAAACGTACTTGAGACGTCCTTCGGCCTCGCGGTACGTCAGGTTGCCGATGGGCATGGGGCCGACATACGTCTCCGGTCGGTAGACGGGCTCGCCGCGTTGGGCGGTCATGGGCACAGCGATGCCCACACCCAACACAGGGATACACAGCAGGCCTAAGTACTTCTTCATCCGTGCAAAGGTCAACGTTTCGGGCATCCTTGCCGTCCGACGCCTAACCTTTGAATTATGACGCACTCGGGTTGGCTCGGTTCCCGCCGGTCCTAGCCGACCAGCAGCTTGACGCTCGCGGCGGCGGCCAGAACGAGGACCAAGCCCTCGAACGCGCTCTGCGGGATCTTCTCCAGCACCTTGCGTCCACCGAACGCCCCCACCGCGACCAAGGGCGCCATGACCAGGTCGAACGCCAGCGTCTGCACGGTCATCAGCGGTCTCTCGGGTTGGGCGAAGGTCAGCGCCGCGAGAATCGGCACCTTGGAGACGTTCACGGCGAAGAAGAACCACGCCAGCGTGCCTACGAACTTGCGCTTGTCCACGCCTTGCCCCGCCATATAGAGGGACATGACGGGTCCGGCCGCGTTGGAGATGGTCGTGGTGATCCCGGCGAGGACTCCTGCGCCAGCGGTCCATAGCCGTCCCCGCGACCACGCTTCGGCGTTTCGACCCTTGAGCGCGAGGTGGGTGGCCAGCATGGCGAGCACGATGCCGCCGATCCAAGGACCCATGGCATCCGAAGCCGCCGCGCCGCCGAACCAGGCCAGAATCCCCGCGCCCGCCGCCACGCCAAAGCCGACCCAGAGCGCCAGCCTTCCGATGAGGTCCCACCGGCAATCGCGGCGGTACCACGTCACGGCGAACATGTCGGCGACGATCAGGAGCGGCAGCAAGGCCCCGACCGAGAGCCGTCCGCCGAACAGGTGGGCCATGACGGGCACCACGAGCATCCCGACGCCCGGCAAGCCGGTCTTGGACGCGCCGACCAACATGCCCGCGACGCACGCGAGCCCCCATTCGCCGGCCGTGAGTTCGGGGAGCACGGGGGCATTGTGTATGATAAGAATGGAATGCAGCAAAGGGCGAAGTTCAGGTTTCGCCGAGTTTTGGCGATGTTGGCCATACCCGTCGGTGTGGCGTCGGTCGCAGCCGCCACGTTCCCGTTTTACGCCACGGCGAGAATCGGTCGAGGGCGCGACCCGGGAGCCCCAATGAGGATGAGACTGTCCCTTGACCTCGCGGAAGAGGCCGACAAAGCCCGAGCGGCCGGCAACTACGCCGAGGCGGATCGCGGCTACAAGAAGGCGCTCGCCTGGGCCCGTGGCTCGCCAGACCTCCACTTTAGGCTCGTTGCGATGTACGTGGAGCAGGGGCGCAAGGAGGAAGCGTTGCGCGTTTTGGGGTCATTCCTGAACTTGAGCGGCCCACACAGGGTCTCGAGCCACACCATAAAGGCCCTGGCCGTTGTTGTTGCGCTCGCGGAGGATGTGGACCGACCCGACTTGGTCGAAGAGGCTTTGCAGCACGTGGATCGCTATGTCGTGGGCATCCCTTATGCCGAGATTTCCCAGCCACCCGTGTCGGCGACAGAGCGCTTGGCGCTGGCCCACCTCGTGTTGGCCGATCGGCTTTCAAGCGGGAAGCCGGAAAGGGCACATGAACACCTCCTTGGCGCGAAGCGATTGGACCCGGACCTGGCGATCGCGTGGTTTCTCGACTGGGAGGTGCTTGGCAATCTCGGTCGGCGTCAAGAAGCCGAGGCATCTCTCGCCCGGGCGGGGCGGCTTGCGCCAGCGGGGTCGAGCCTGGCGCACCGGATCGCCAAGCTGGTCGGTCCGCAGGGGCCCGTCGCTGACCCATAATCCCGCACATGCACCCTGTGCGCGTCGGTCTTTCGGGATTCTCTTATAAGCCGTGGCAAGGCGAGGGGCGGTTCTATCCGCCCGAACTCAAGGCCTCCCAGTTCCTCGACTTCTACGCCCAACGCTACACCGCCGTCGAGATGGACGGGACGTGGTACAGGATGCCCAGCGAGGAGGGCGTCGCCAAATGGCGCGACGGCACGCCAGCCGGATTCGAGTTCTGCCCGAAGATGCACCGCGACGTGACCCACATGCGCCGGCTCAAGCCCGAAGCGTTCGATTCGGCGAAGTTCTTCCTGGCGCGGCTCAAACCGTTGGCCGAAGCGGGGAAGCTCGGGCCGGTGCTGGTCCAACTGCCTCCCAACATGAAGAAGGACGTCGAGCGGCTGGACGCGTTCTTGGCAGAGTTCGCCGCTGGCAATCGGCTGGCCCTGGAGTTTCGGCACCAGAGTTGGAACGACGATGCCGTGGCCGACACGCTGCGCCGTCACAACGCCGCGTTCGTCGCCTCCGACACCGACGACATGGACGCCGTTCGGCGCGATACCGCCGACTTCGCTTACGCCCGCCTGCGCAAGTGCGACTACTCGGACGACGATCTGCGCGCATGGGCCGCCACCATTCGCGGGCTCGGCAAGCCGACATGGGTGTTCCTGAAGCATGAAGACGAGGGCTCCCCGTGGATTTGGGCCGACGCGCTTCTCGGACACCTGGGGGCCGGGTAGCCTTCTCGCCGATGTCCACCCAGAACGGCCTCGACGCCTTGCTCGCCCGCGACTGCGCCCCGTTGCGGGGCAAGGCGATCGGCGTGGTCTGCAATCAAGCGTCCATTGCTGCCGACGGGCGGCACATCCTCGACCATCTGTTGCCCCTTCACCAGCGGGGCGATCTGAAGATTGTCGCCGCCTTTGGCCCGCAGCACGGGATTTGGGGGCACACGCAGGACAACATGATCGAGTGGGAGGGCTACGAGGACGCGCGCACCGGCCTGCGGTTCCACTCGTTGTATGGCGCTCACCGCGAACCCGCGCCGCACATGCTGGAAGGCATCGAGACGCTCGTCGTGGACATCGTGGACGTGGGCGCGCGCTACTACACGTTCATCTGGACGCTGGCTCTGTGCATCAAAGCGTGCCGAGCGCTGGGCATCGAGGTCGTCGTTCTCGACCGGGTCAACCCGATCAACGGCGCGACCGTCGAAGGGACCGTTCTGGACCAAGCGTTCGACAGCTTTGTCGGGCTGTACCCGCTGCCGACGCGGCACGGGATGACGGCGGGGGAGATCGCCCGCTACGTCGAAGCCACCCAATTCCCGGGGGCCAAGTTGACCGTGGTCGAGGTAGATGGCTGGGACCGCGCCGCCTATCACGACGAGACGGGCCTGCCTTGGGCCATCCCCTCGCCCAACATGCCGACGGTGGACACGGCCGTGGTCTATCCGGGCATGTGCTTGCTGGAAGCCACCAACATGAGCGAAGGACGCGGGACCACCAAGCCTTTCGAGATCTGCGGCGCGGCGTGGCTGGACTCGTGGGAGTTCTGCGACGCTCTGAACGCCGAGGGGTTGCCGGGTGTCTACTTCCGCCCGTTCCCGTTCCAACCGACGTTCCACAAACACGCCGGCGAGTATTGCGGCGGCGCGTTCCTGCACGTGTTCGATCGGGCGGCCTTCGAGCCGGTGCTCGCGGGCGTTGCCGTGATGCAGGCGGCGCGGCGTTGCGGCGGCGGCAAGTTCGCGTGGAACCCGCCGCCCTACGAGTACGAAGAGCGCAAACGGCCCATTGACATCTTGGCGGGCAACGCATGGCTTGCCGAGGCCGTGGATGGTCTGTGGCCGCTTCAGCGGGTGCGCGAGCGGATGGGCGAGGAGTGCGCGGGATTCGAGACGACGCGGCGAGAATTCATCACAAAACCCTAACCCGCGATGGGGTTCTCTTAACAGAGCCTTAACAATCGTCGTCCATTCTTGGGGGCGCTACACGCTCGGGGCTCATCGCCCTCGACCTGCATCAGTCGGAGTGAACCAACGTTGAAAAAGGCCTTTACGCTTATCGAACTTCTGGTGGTGATCGCCATCATCGCCATCCTCGCCGCCATGCTCTTCCCCGTGTACGCGCAAGCCAAGCAGTCTGCCAAGAAAGCGGTTGCCATCAGCAACCAAAAGCAGCTCGGGCTGGGCGTCATCCTGTACACGTCGGACTATGACGACGTCTATCCCCGGAACGACGACTGCTACGCGCGGTCGGCCCTGAACCCTGCTCTGAACGCGGCCGGTTACACGCCCTCCAACGGCGACGGCTGCTCGGGTGCCGGCCCTTATCCGTGGCGGATGAACCACTACTCCTGGCAGAAGTGGATCCTGCCCTACACCAAGTCGGTCGAGATGTTCGAGCACCCGTCCCGCCAGAAGCTGGACACACCCGCGATCTCGGGTGGCTGGCGCCAGTGGACGGAGAACGGCCAGATCATGGGTGGTTTCGCGATCAACCTCGGCCTGACCGGCGCGTTGAACACGTACAACCGCTCCGCGACGGCCGCCGGCCGGCTCCGCAACTCCTGGCTGGGTGGCACGCAGAGCTCGATCCCGAACGTGTCGCAGGCCATGCTGCTGTTCGAATTCAGCAACCCGAACATCAACTACTCGCCGGTTCTCGTGGATGGCGTCAACGACCCGCTCTCGACGCAGACCATCTACCCGATGGCCATTCGAGAGTTCTGGGCGGCGAACTTCAAGAAGTCGGACGCTTCGTGCAACCCGCTCGCCGAAGACGACGCTTCGCGCGTCAGCGGCGGCGTGATCGTGGTCGGTTTCGCCGACGGATCGGCAAAGGCCCTGCAGACGAACGCGTTCCTCAGCCGAACGCCCACCGCTGCCGAGTACGGCGTGCCCGTGGATGCCAACACGAAGTGCGGCATCTCGTCCGGCACCTACCGCCCCGGCGTGACCCCGGTCCTGTCGCTCCAGTATCCGTTCTGGGCCTTCGGCGGCTAATGAAGACGCTCGCTCTTCTCGTTCTCGCGATCGCCACCCTCGGGTTGGTGGGTTGCAACACGGGCGACGTGTCGGCCGACGCGGCCAAGAAATCGTACGACGAACAACAGGCCAAAGCCGACAAGCTCGCGGCGGAAGGCATGGAAAAGTTCGACGACTCGAACTAGGACGAGTCAGCCCAACGAACACGGGGGTTGCGGATGAACCGCAACCCCCGTTTCGCTTCCACAGGGGGCTACTTATCGCCGCGTATGGCCGCCATCAGGGCCTTGAACGTGGCGACCGTCTCCTTGGCGGCGTCGTTCGTTTCTTCGCCGCGGTAGGCCTTCATGAACGTC
>JACFNW010000141.1 GCA_019454665.1 Fimbriimonadaceae bacterium
ATCAGCGCGAAACGGCCGGCGCGGCGCTTCGCCTCCAGCGCGGCGCGGAAGCCTGGTACGAGGTGGACTTCCGCAACGGGTTGGAACTCGGCGCGGCCTGGGGCCAATCGGAGTACTTCGGCAAGGTGGACCGGTTCTACACGTTCGGCGCGACGTACCCCGACAACAATCCCTATCGGCGCGTGAACTTCGGCATCACGGGCGGGTCGGTCGCGGGGGAGCGGTACGGCGACGTCGGCATTGGGGGCAACTACCGGTTCGCCAACAAACTGACGCTCTCGGGTTCGTTCGGCTGGCTGTCTCTGGGCGGCGAGCACGCGCGTCAACACATCGTGAGCTTGAACTACGAGATCGACGCCTATCGCTCGGTCGCGGGGCGCATGGTGATGCGGGACGACAAGATCAACGGCTACCTGGCGTTTCGCCAGTCGGGCAATCTTGGCGCGGAGTACTTCCTGATCCTGGGCGATCCGAACGCACCCGAGTTCAAGAGCCGCATCGTCGCCAAGGTCGTGTATCCGCTGGAATTCAAGCCGGTCCGCAAGGCTTCGGGCCAAGCGGTCAAACTGTAGGCGTGAGTCGGATCGAAACCGCCTTCGAGGGTCTTCGCGCGCGCGGCGAGAAGGCCCTCGTGCTTTATGTCACCGCTGGCGACCCGTCGCTGAAGGACCTTCCTGCGATCGTCGAGGCCTTGGTCGAGGGGGGCGCCGACATCGTGGAGGTGGGCATTCCGTTCAGCGATCCCATCGCCGACGGCCCCACGATCCAAGCCAGCACCCAGCGTGCGCTCGACCGTGGAGTGACGCCGACAGCTGTTCTGGAAACGGTGGCCGAGTTCAGCGGCAAGGTGCCGACCGTGCTGATGGGCTACTACAACCCCGTGCTGCGCATGGGACTGGCGACGTTCGCCGAACGTGCGGGCGAGGCGGGTGTGGCTGGAGCGATTCTCACCGATCTGACGCCCGAAGAGTCCGACGATTGGGTCGCCGCGTCGCGCGCGCGGGCCATCGCGTCGGTGTTTCTGGTCGCGCCGACCTCCACCGATGCGCGGTTGGACGAGGTTTGCAGGAGGGCCAACGGGTTCGTCTATGCCGTCTCCCGCACGGGCGTGACGGGTGCCGCGCAGGAAGTGCCGCCCGATGTCCAGGACTTGGTGAGGCGTGTCAAGAGTCGGACCGAGGTGCCGGTTTGCGTCGGGTTCGGGATCAGCACGCCCGACCACGTTCGCATGGTGTGCGAGGTCGCCGATGGTGCCGTGATCGGCAGTTGGCTGGTGCAGTGGCTCGCCGAGCATTGGCAGGATGGCGCGGGCCGCGCCGAACTGGTAGACCGCATTCGCTTACTGAAGGAAGCCACGCGAGGATGACCCACCTCGAATGCTCCCTGACCGGCGAACGGGCCGATTGGCGCGTTCCGGTCAACCTCTCGCCCGCTGGGCGGCCGCACCTGGCTCGCTACGACCTCTCGCCGGAGACGATGCCGCGCAGCGCTGTTGCTCAACGCCCAGCCGGACTTTGGCGGTACCGCGAGGTGTTGCCTCCGTGCGAGCCGTTGAGTTTGGGCGAGGGTGGCACGCCGCTGCACCACGCCGAGCGGCTGCGCCACAACTGGTGGATCAAGGACGAGGCCGTCAACCCCACGGCAAGCTTCAAGGCGCGGGGCATGGCGGTTGCCGTGGCGATGGCCCGGCACTTGGGACTGAAGCGTTTGGCCGTGCCCTCGGCGGGGAATGCCGGTGGCGCGTTGGCCGCCTATGCGGCGGCTGCGGGGCTGGAAGCGTTTGTGTTCATGCCGAGCGATACGCCGCTGGCGTGCATCGTCGAAGCGCAGTGCCACGGGGCGCGGGTCGAGTTGGTGGACGGGCTGATCACCGATTGCGCCACCCTCATCGCCGCGCGGAAGGAATCCGAGGGCTGGTTCGACATGAGCACGCTCAAGGAGCCGTACCGACTCGAGGGCAAGAAGACGATGGCTTACGAGTTGGTCGAGCAGTTGGGCCGGGTGCCCGATGTGATCGTGTGTCCCACGGGGGGCGGCACGGGCCTCATCGGCATGTGGAAGGCGTTCGACGAGATGCAGGCCCTTGGGTGGATCGGCGCGGAGCGACCGCGCATGGTGGCCGTGCAGGCTTCGGGCTGCGCGCCGGTCGTCCGGGCGTTCGAAGCGGGAGAACGTTTCGCGACCGAGTTCCAGAATGCGAGCACGTCGGCCTCGG
This sequence comes from Fimbriimonadaceae bacterium, assembly GCA_019454665.1. Taxonomy (GTDB): domain Bacteria; phylum Armatimonadota; class Fimbriimonadia; order Fimbriimonadales; family Fimbriimonadaceae; genus UBA2387. Next base: position 2,216 of record JACFNW010000141.1, read on the forward strand.
GACTGCTTGTACCGAAAGCCGTCGGCGACTTTCTGATTCTCGATGCCATTCGGGCGTCCGGCGGATTGGCTTTGACGGTGAGCGATGCCGAGATGGTTTGGGCGGCACGCGAGATCGCGTCCAAGACCGGCGTGTTCGCCTCGCCCGAAGGGGGCGCCGCCTATGCTGCAGCGCGTCGGCTCCACGACCGCAGCCTGATCGGCAACGACGAGTTGGTCGTGCTGTTCAACACGGGGTCGGGCCTGAAGTATCTGGAAGCATTTGGCGGGCAAACTAGAATCGGCCCAGTGAGCGGTAGACTCTGAACGATGGACTCCGAGAAGCATCCGCCAGCCCGGCCGGGTTGGACGTTCGAGGTTGGAGACCGTTCCGAACTCGAAGAGGCCAAGCTCAAGCGATGGCGCGACATGACGCCCCAGCAACGCTTGGACGCCTACATGGAGCTCCTCAAGGACTGGTGGCCCGATGAGCCGCGACTTCGCGGAACTGCTCGCCTCGTCAAGCGATCAGAACGCGAATGACCTGACCAGGCTTGCTTGACACTTGAACCCCGTCAGAGCGTGCCGCGCAACGCCTGCTCGCGCTCGATGGCTTCAAACAGGGCTTTGAAGTTGCCCTTGCCGAAGCTCTTCGCGCCCTTGCGCTCGATGATTTCGTAGAACAGGGTCGGGCGATCGGTGACAGGCTTGGTGAAGATCTGGAGCAGGTATCCCTCTTCGTCTCGGTCCACGAGGATGCCGAGGTCCTGGAGTTCCGAGATGGCCTCGTCGATTTGACCGACGCGTTGGGGCAGCGCTTCGTAGTAGGTCGCCGGGACGCGCAGGAACTCGATGCCTCGGTCGCGCAGCTCGGTCACGGTGCGGATGATATCGCTGGTGAGCAGGGCGATGTGCTGCACGCCGGCGCCGCCGTAGAACTCGAGGTACTCGTCGATCTGCGACTTCTTCTTGCCCTCGGCGGGCTCGTTGATGGGGAACTTGACGCGGCCGTTGCCGTTGGCCATCACCTTGGACATGAGGGCCGTGTACTCGGTCGAAATGTCCTTGTCGTCGAACGAGATGAGCTGCGTGAAGCCGAGCACCTGCTCGTAGAACTTGACCCAGACGTTCATGTGGCCGAGTTCGACGTTGCCGACCACGTGGTCCACCTCTTCGATGCCGACGCTGTGGCCGCGCACGTCGCGATCTTCGAAACCGGGGAGGAATTTGCCGCTGAACTTGTCGCGGTTGACGAACGTGTGGAGCGTTTCGCCGTACGTGTGGATGGCGGCCAAGCGCACTTCGCCTCGGCTGTCGCGCAGCGTCCAGGGCTCCTTGGCGGGCTTCGCGCCCCGCTCGACGGCGGCGTTGAACGCCCAATCCACGTCGTCCACTTCGAACGCGACGTCCATCACGCCATCGCCCGAAAGCCTCAGTTGGTCGGCGAGGGGGTGGCCGGGCCGGGAGGGGGCGGTGAAGAGGAACCGCGTGTTGCCCTGTTCGAGCAGCCAATCCACCTCGTGCTTCAGGCCGGTTTCCAGGCCGTGGTAGCCCACGATGTCGAACCCGAAGACCTTGTGGTAGTAGTAGGCCGCCTGCTTGGCGTTGCCGACCAGAAAGCGGACGTGGTCGACGCGTCGGATGGGAAAGGTGTCAGCCATGAGTGGACTCTCGTCGTTGAGATAGGACCCCATTATACGGCACGGGGTCGGCCCTCGGTGAGGCGGCCAGACTCTGGGATAGCGAGGCAGGGGCGCTGGAGCGGACGAGCGGATCGGTCAACGCATCGAAATGACCATGTATAATGGTCATTATGAAGACCATCTCCGTGACGTCGTTCAAGGCCAACTGCCTTGAGTTGTTGAGTCGGGTCGGCAAGACTGGCGAGCCGATCCTGATCACCAAGCGCGGGAAGCCGACCGCGATGCTCGTGCCCCCTCCACCCGAGGGCGACGAGAAGTGGACGCTTGGAAAGCACCGCCACACGGCCAAGGTTGTTGGCGATATCGTGGCACCCCTTGACGAACCATGGGAGGCGCTCCGTTGATTCTGCTGGACACCCATATGTGGATCTGGGCGAACGTGGAGCCCGAAAGGCTGCCATCGGATTTGGCGCAATTGATCGAACGAGCCGAGACGCCTATTGCGATTTCATCCATTTCGATCTGGGAGACCCTTGTCGTCATGGAACGCGGCCGAATCCAAGTGGCTACAACACCCGAGGGCACTGTCCGAATGTGGCTCTCATCCTCCCCGATCCAGGTCATTCCGCTTGAGGCCGAGGTTGCCGTCCTGTCGAGGACGTTGGCGTTCGAGCACGATGACCCGGCCGACCGGTTCATCGCGGCAACGGCCCATTGGCTTGGGTGCCCCTTGGCGACTTTGGACGCCAAACTAAGGCGACTTCCCTGGCTGAAGCTTCACGCATAATGTCAGGCATGCCCGAGGTCGTCACGCTCACGAGTCTCCAGGTCGATCCCGCCCACCAAGCCCGCCTGCTCGAACTCACGCAGCAGACCAAGGTGCGGTTCGAGAACCTGCGCGGCTGCAAGTCCTACGCGTTCTGGCGCGACCCGGCCAAATCGGGCGCGTTCCTGCTCACCGTGCACTACGAATCCGTCGAGGCGTCCTTGCGCGGCTACGAGACGTGGGGGACCAGCCCCCAGATGTTCGACATCTACGCCATCCTTCTCGACGCGCCGGACGTCCATCGCTTGATCGTGGACCAGACCCTCGGCGCGTCGCTCGCCGAGGTGCCCTTGGGTGGGACGATCTCGGTCAGCCACCGGGTGGCGGACACGGGTCATGGCTTCGCGTTGGCCGAGGAGCTTCAGCGCATCTTTGGGGAACTGACCGTGCTCGAGGGGTTCATGGGCGGCATCGTCGGCCACCGCGAGCAGCTGGAGGAAGAGGTGAGCGGGCTGGCCCTGTGGTCCTCCGCCGAAGCGTTCGAGGCCTCGATGCCGAAGCGTACGCTGTACGAGGTCCGCGCCTACTCCCGCGTGATGTGATTTGGGCTGGACTTGGGCGACGCCGGAACTGCGCGGCGGGCCGGCGAAGGACCTTCGGGCGCCCAGGTCGAGGGCCCGCTCGATACCATGACTCCTCGCTCCAACTCGCCTCCGCCATTGACTCGCCGGACCAAGCCGCGAACTGAACCCGTGTGCCAGACTCGGGCATGGACACCGCCTTTCCCTACCCGTCGCGCCGCATGCCCGTTCTCGCGCGCAACGTGGTGGCGACCAGCCAGCCGCTGGCCGCTCAAGCGGGGTTGGCGGCGATGCGCGACGGGGGCAACGCCGTGGACGCCGCCCTCGCCACGGCCATCGCCCTCACCGTCGTCGAACCCACCAGCAACGGCATCGGGAGCGACGCGTTCGCCCTGATTTGGGATGGTTCCTTGCTTCACGGCTTCAACGGATCGGGAAGAGCGCCCGCCGCCTGGACGCCCGACCGGTTCCGCGCGCTGGAATCCATGCCGACGATGGGCTGGGAGTCGGTGACCGTGCCGGGCGCGGTGGACACGTGGGTCCGCCTCTCCGAGCGGTTCGGCAAACTGCCGTTCGAGCGGTTGTTCCGGGACGCCATCCGCTACGCCGAAGACGGCTTCCTCGTGTCGCCGATCACGGCGGCGGCGTGGGCGAAAGGGGTCGAGCGGCTGAAGGGCCGATGCGATTTCCGCCACGCGTTCGCCCTCGACGACCATCGCGGACCCGACCCGGGCGAGTTGTTCCGGCACCCCGAGCAGGCCGACACACTGCACGCGATCGCCGAGAGCAAGGGCCAGGCGTTTTACCAAGGCGACCTGGCGCACAAGATGCTGCTTCACTCGGATTCCGAGGGAGGGGCGATGACCGCCGACGACCTGGCCTCCCACGCGGGCGAGTGGGTTGAACCGCTTTCTTGCAGCTTTGAATCCTCAGACCTCTACGAATTACCGCCAAACGGACAGGGGATCGTAGCGCTGATCGCGTTGGGCATCCTGCGCTTCACCGATCTCGCGTCGCATCGAGTGGATTCGCCGGAGGCCATCCATCTGCAAGTCGAGGCGATCAAGCTGGCGTTCGAGGTCGCGTTCCGCGAGGTCGCCG
>JACFNW010000142.1 GCA_019454665.1 Fimbriimonadaceae bacterium
TCAAGCTCGACGAGGCGCGCGGCCGAACCGGGAGTTGGATCAACCGCCTTTCGGGCACGCACCCAGACCCCAAGGAGCGGGCGTCCCGCTTCCTCGACGACCCCCGCGTCGTGCGGTCCGTCCTCGAATTCGACATGGGTCTGGCGTTCATGGAGGCGCGACGCTTCCTGTTCGCCGCCGAGATGTTCAAGAAGGCGTCCCAGCGGGAGCCCGCGTTCAAGGAAGCCTGGGTCAACGCCGGTTTGGCCAGTCTGATGGACTACTTCGACAAGCTGCCGGTCGCCATTCATGAAAAGTGGCTCCGCCCCGACTTCGGCCCCGCCATCGTGGACGTCTCGCTCACGCTCAACCGAGACCCCGAGATTCGAGCCGAGGACCGCGCACGCTATCAGACAGCCCTCGCGTTGATCGCCGCCGCCCGCAAGAACGCCGCCGGTCACGAGCGGTTGGACGACCTCGAAGGCTTGGCATGGGTGCTCGACCCCGAAGGGCAGCGCATCAACGCGGGCGTCGAGTTGCTGACCAAGTGGCGGCCCTCCGAGGACGAGACCCGGCTCCGCAAGGCCAACAACATCGCGCTCGGCCTGCAACGGCTCGGCAAGAACCGCGAGGCCGCCAAGGCGATCGTAGAGGCCACCAAGGCCACGGACGAGTTCAATGCCGCTGTCGGCGAGAACCTGGGACGCCTCGGCGCTTCGACAGTCGTCGGCTCCGATGCGGGCCACGCCGCCGAGATGCTGAAGACGTGGCTCGAGCTGACGCCCTCGCTCAACCAGTACTACGGTGCGGTGAAGAAGGAGTATGAAGCCGTCTGCAAGTCGGCCAACCTGCAGGCCGTTGCCATCCAGCCGGCCCCGGCCTACCTGTGCCGCGTGGTGAGCATGATGGTGGATGGCAAAGAGGTCAGCCGCTTCCTGCCGATCGGCGACTTGGTCGCGGCCATGGGCAAGGCGGACATCCGGCTCAAGTTCGACGACCGCTATCCGAACCTCAACGAGTGGCGCTGGCAGGGCGGGCAGTTCACGTGTTTCTCCGAAGACCCTTCGTTCGTGATGCGGCTCACGTCGTACCTGCCCGGTTCCTATGTGGTGCTGCGCACCGTGGACGAAGGCACGCGCACCGACCTACGCATCACGGTCGGCATGTCGGAGGACGAGTTCGGCAAGGTCCTCAACCCCAAGGGCGGGCTGGCCAAGCCGCTCGCCAAGGGCGGCCAAACCGAGGACTGGCTGTATTACCCCGGTCTGCAACTCGGCGTCCTGATCAAGGATGGCAAGGTCGCCGGCATCACCACCACCCCCGTCCAAGACGACGAGGATTGACGCTCCAAGCCGCCCCGGCGTTCGGCGTCGGGGCGGCACCACCCAACACAGGTAGGCTTCCGACCAGTGGTCGTCTCTGCAACCCTAGCTCTGATCCTCGGCGCCCAGGCCGCTTGGACGGTCAACGATCACAACACGTTGATCTGGAACGGCGAGCCGTACCTGCCCGTGGGCCTGCGTATACCCGGCTCGCCGGACGAGGTCCGCAAGGCCAAGGAGGCGGGCATCGCGGATGTGATCGTGGACCTGCCCGCCGACGGCACGGGCTGGGCCGAAACCATCCTCGCTCTCGAACAGGGCGGCATGCGCTACCTGATCGCCGTGGACTCGCTCGCCCCGATGGCGACGGGCTTCATCATCGAGCCGCAGAGCTACCGCGTGCCCAAACTGGCCTCGCGAAAAGAGTTCAGCTTCCGATTTCCGGGCTGTGATTTCGCCCTCGCCACCACGGTCAACGCCCGCGACGGCTCGCTCTCGCGGGCGCAGCGCATCCAAGCCGAGGGTGGGCGGTTGACGTTCGAACTCCAAGGACCGACGCTGGATTCGGACCTTTACCTGTACGGCCGAATCCAGAGCCTGAAGTCGCCGGACTATTGGGAGGGCTTCGACGCGCGCCGCGACGAGATGCTCTCGACGCTGACGCGCGTTCGTCCCGGCGCGGGATTCAGGGGGTTGCTGAACCCCCTGGGGCGCATGCCCGCCATGGGCACGGCCTCGAACGACTTCGTGCCCGACAGCGAACTGCTCCGCATCGAGTTCGCCGACTACCTGCGCCAGCGTTACCGCTCGGTGGAGACGGCCATGCGGGCCTGGTCCATGAGCAGCGCGCCGGTGCGAGACTTCCGCCATCTCGCTCGGCTCGTTCCGCTCTGGAGCAGCACGCGCGGCCCGTCCCGCCTTTGGGATCCCAAGGACGACAGCCTCTACCCCTGCGAGCCCCGACAATCGAACTATTGGAACGACCTCAAAGCCGTGGTGGCTCAGGCCGAGACCAAGCGCTTCGCCTCGCTGACGCGGAGCCTTCAGGCTTTGACCGGCGCCCCCGTGGTGCAGGAGTTCGGGGGCTGGGCGTCGGTGTATGAGAAGCGGTCTTCCGGCCTCACGGGCATCGGCGCGCGCGCCACGGGCACGGCGCTCAAAGACTTTGCCCACGACGCTGGCCCCGCCGTCTCGACTGGAATGCGATGGGGCAGTCCGTGTTGGATGCTGGCCACTGCCCTCGCTTGGCCCGCCAAGCCCACCGAGCAAGCCGCCGTCATGGACCTCGTCGCCGAAACGGCCGCGATGGGAATCCGAGGGTGGTACTTCCAGACGCGGGACGCAGATGCGATCCGCGCCATCGCGCAAGAGGCCGCTTCCCGCGCAACGGACTTCAGCTTGGCCCAGTGGAAGCCGAAGCCCCTCTTCTTCCCCGCCAACGCGCTCAACCCCGCGCATACCGCCCGGTTGCCCAACGGCTACTGGTGGCTTCCCTCGCCCGCCGACGGCGACCGCTTGGACTTCGGCTCGCGCGTGTTCGGATACCGCTACCGAGAACAGGGCCAGTCTTTTGTGGCTGTCTGGACCACGCTGGGCGGTGGACGCGTCAAGCTGCGGATGCTCGACCCCAAGGTGGCCAAGTTTGAAACCGTGGACGGATTCGACCCCAGCCCCAAGATCGTCAAGGGTGGCGTCGAAGTGACCCTCTCGGACACCCCTCTCCGCATCTACGGGACCGAAGAGGTGCCCGTCCCCGAACCAAGCTTCGAAGAGACCGTCCAAGCGTTCGACGCCCTGCTCAAGCTGAACGAGACGATTCGCGTGGACCTGACCGAGGAGCGGTTCTTCTTCAAGGACGGCCTGAACGCCATGGACCGCAATCCGTTCTCGGGCTACGAGTTGCTCCGCAACCAAGTGGACAAGGCCTCGCGCAAGGTGGGCCGGTTCGTCTGGCTCGAAGCGGAGAACATGAGGACGAACAACTTCAGCGCGGCGCTCACCGATCCCAGCGCCTCGCAACGCGGATGCCTCAGCTTGACGTCGCCCTTGGCCCTGGATTCCGAGCCCTTCGCCGTTGATGTGGCGCTCGGTTCGGTGCTGGCGGGTCAAGAGGTGGAGGTGTGGCTGGCGGCGCGAATCCCCGAGCGGTGCCGTCCGCTCGTGTCCACCGTGGTCAACGATGTCGCGTTGAAGATCGCCGCACCGCCCGTCGAGGGCTATGGCAACGGCTTCGCTTGGTTCCGGATGGGCGTCACGCGGTTGAAGCCCTCGCAGAACCGGCTTCGGATCCAGGTCGAGCCGACCGAAGGGATCGACCTCGCCATTGATGCCGTGGTGCTTTCGCAGCCTGGGTTCAGGCCCAGTGCCACGCGGAAGCCGTTCTGAGCCTGACTTGGCTGCCGGGGTACGATCTTCCAACATGACCGACTCCGCGGAATCGGGTTCGAGCACGTCGTCGCCTCGCGCGACGGGTCTGGTGCTCGGTGCCCCGGTGGACTTGGTCGCCATGGAAGGCGCGATGGCGCGCATTGGCGAGTTGATCGCCCGCGCCGAACCGTCTCAGGTGGTCACCGCCGACGCCAGCGGCCTCGTCGCCGCCCAAACCGATTCCCTCCTCGCCTCGATCTATCGGTCGGCCGAGTTGGTCACGGCGGACAGCATCGGCGTGCTTTGGGCCCTCGGGCGCGGCGGGCACAAGCTGGGCGAACGGGTCAGCGGCGTGGACCTGGTGGACCGCATTTGCGCGGCCAGCGCCGACAAGGGCTGGCGCATCTTCTTCCTCGGCTCCGCGCCAGGAGTGGCCGAAACGGCCGCCGAGAAGCTGCGCCTCAAGTACCCCGGATGCAACATCGTGGGCACGCGGCACGGTTACTTCCCCGCCGAAAGCGATGCGTTGGTCGCTGAAGAAGTCGCGGCTTTTCAGCCGGACGTGCTGTTCGTGGCCATGGGCATCCCCAGGCAGGAGAAGTTCATCGCCGCCACCAAGGCCATTCATCGCGCCAAAGTCTCCATCGGTGTCGGCGGGTCGTTGGACGTGTTCAGCGGCCGAGCGAAACGCGCGCCGGCGATCATCCAACGCCTGAACCTGGAGTGGCTTTGGCGAACGCTGCTCAACCCCAAGAAGCTGCCCAAAGCGCTCACGCTCCCCCGCTTCGTTTGGATGGTACTGACGCGACGATGAGAATCTACACCAAGACCGGCGACGACGGAACGACGGGCCTCTACGGCGGCACCCGCATCTCGAAGGCTTCCCTGCGCACCGAGTGCCTTGGGACGCTCGACGAACTGAACTGCGCCATCGGGTTGGTGCTGGCCAGCGGCCCGACCCCTTCTTTGGTGGCGACCCTCGGCGCCATCCAACATCGGCTCTTCGATTTGGGGGCCGAAGTCGGCTGCGCGCCGGGCAAGCAGGTGCTCGTCTCGGTCGGGCCCGACGACATCCAGGTGTTGGAGAAGGACATTGACCGGATGGAGGCCGACCTGCCCGCTTTGGACGCGTTCATCCTGCCCGGCGGCAAGGAACCCGGCGCAAGGCTCCACATGGCGAGGGCGATTTGCCGCCGCGCCGAGCGGTTGATGGTCGCACTTTCGAACGAAGAGCCGTTCAGACGCGATGCGATGGCATGGATCAATCGTCTATCGGATTGGTTGTTCGTCGCCGCACGATACGCTAACCGCCAGTCCGGGGTGCCGGACACCAAGTGGAGCAAGACCTAAGATCATGTTGACTCTCGGAATCGCCGCCATCGCCCTCGTCCAGCCCGCACCTTCGGCCGCTTCGATCGTCTCGAAGATGATCGCCCGCTACCACGGAGCCGGAAGCATGACGGGCACGATCACCATGCAGCAGGGCCTTGGAACGCAGACGGTCTCCGCGACCACGGTGCTCCAGTTCGAGCGTCCGAACAAGCTCTACATCCGCCAGTCGTTCAAGGGCGAGGAGGCCCGCGAGGTGCTTGTGACCTGCGACGGGCGACACTTCAGCTACAACACCCCCGAGAACCTGCCCGGCAGCGAGAACCTCAAGCGGCTGGTCGAGGCCGTCTCGACGCAGTTCGGTTCGTTGGATCTGGGCGGCGTGTATGCGGCGAGTTCCAAGCCACTTCTCGATCGGTCCGTGCCGCTGGATCTGGCCATTTCGCGGAAGGAAGACCTGACCTATCGCCGCAACCAATGGGCGACGCTGGCCTACGCCGGCAAGACGGCGCTCCAGAAGGAGAGCGTGCATCGCATCACGGGGCGCTATCGGCCCTATGGCGAAGCCGACGTGACGGGTTCCTACGAGATGTACATCAACGAGGCCGGCGATCTGCGGCGCTACACGCTCACCACCCAACTCCAAGACTCCGGCCGCATCATGACGGTGATGGGCGCGTGGGACGTCAACCTCGTGGTCAACGGCAAGCCCGACCCCGCTCTGTTCCGAGTCGTGCGATGAGGAGCGACGCGCCCCGGGATTGGGTCGGCAGTCCGGTCCTCGTTCGCAGCGCGGTCACGCTCCGGTTGGTCCAGCCTGCCGATCTGCGCGCCCTGTGGTCGGTCACGCCGCCCGACACGTTTCGCTACTACCCCTCGCTTCGGCCCGAGGACCCGAGTTGGGAGGCGTTCGAGGCCTTCGGCCACGCCCTACTGAGCTTGAGCGACAACGCGGCGTTTCTCGTGCTCGACGGCGAGCGGGTGGTGGGGTGCTCCAGCATGATGGATCTCCGCCCCTACGATCGGGGCGTCGAAGTGGGCCGCACGTGGTACTCGGAGGAGGCGCGCGGCACGCACGTCAACCCCACGGCCAAGCTCTTGCTCTTCGGGCATGCCTTCGACACGATGGACGCCGTGCGGGTGCAACTCAAGACCGACGCGCGCAACGAACGCAGCCGCCGAGCGATCCTGAAGGCCGGCGCGAAGTTCGAAGGCATCCTCCGACGACACCTCTTGACGTGCGACGGCAATTACCGCGACACTGCCATGTACAGTGTGATCC
>JACFNW010000143.1 GCA_019454665.1 Fimbriimonadaceae bacterium
AAGCCGTGAAGAACTTGGGCAGCGCCTCGAGCAACCCGCTCAGCGTCAGGCCCGTCTGCTGGAGCATGGCGATCAGCTTGCAGAACCCGAACATGCCGTCGAAGCCCGGATGCAACTCGGGGAAGAGGAAGCCTCCGCGGTCGTCGCCGGCGAACGTCGCGCCCTCGGCCACACCGGCGTCGAGCAGCGAACGCGTGTCGGCCTTGGTCCGCACCACGTGCGCCCCCTGTTCAACCAAGCGCCGCTCCAGCGAAGACGGCGCCGCCACGCTCATGGCGATCCGTGCGCCGGGATGCGTCTGGGCAATCAGCGTGGCCACCACGGCCAGCAAGGCGTTGCCTTGGACCAAGTTCCCCTGGTCGTCCACGGCCGTCATCCGCTCGCCTTCCTCGGTGAACAGCACGCCGATGTCGTAGCCCAGCTTTCCCACGATGGACTTCAGGTTGTCCAAGTGCAAATCAATCTCGGCGGGCGTCCGGGGGGAGCGCTTGGCGTCGTTGTGAGCGTTCAGACTGAGCGATTCGACGCCCAGTTCGCTCAGCATCGAAGGAAAGATCGAGGCCAAGGCGCTGAACCCGAAATCGCACACGATACGCATCGTCTTGCCCGCCTTCGCCCCTCCCAAATGGCGGAAGAAATCGGCGCGGTACTCCTCGATGGCGCGGCTGGCGAACTCGATCACGCCCAAGTCGTCGGGGTCGGCGCGATGGTAGTCCTCGCGGAAGAACGTCGTTTCGACCTTGCGCTCCAGGTTCTTCGAGATGTAGGCCCCCGAAGCGTTGAGCATCTCGACCAGCGACACGCGGGAGTTCCCCGGAAGCTTGCGGACGTTGATCGCACCCGCCGCGCCGCTCGCCTTGATGAAGTGGCGTGTGATGGGCAACGGGGCGCTGCTGCGCAGGTCGAGCACGTCGCACCCCACGCTCAGCAGCGAGGCGATGATGGCCCGCTTGACCATTCGCGAACTGCGCGTCGAGTCGCGGGCCGTGACCACCTTGCTGCGGGGCGGCAGGCACGAGCCGAACGCCGAGCCGAGCCGAGTAGCGAAATCGGGCGTGATCTCGATGTTCGATAGGCCCGCTACGCCCAGCTCTCGGAACAGTTGGCCCCGCCACTTGTTGCCCCAAACCAGCGACATCGTCACCGTCGCGCCGCGCTCGATGATCTTGTCGGGCCAGAGCTTGACCCTGGGGCGCACCAGACTGCCCACGTCGAGCAGACAGCGGTCGGCCACCACGGCGTCCTCGCGGACCACGGCATCCCGCTTCACGGTGACGCGCGAACCCAGCGTCGCCGAGTGGATGCCCGCGTTCAGGCCGATGTACGCCCCGTCCCAAACCACCGACCGCTCGACCGTGGCGTTTTCCATGACCAGCGAGTTGTCGCCGATCGTGGTGAACGGCCCGATGGTGGCCCCGGTGCGCACTTTGCAGCCCCGGCCGATACACACGGGCGCGGCGATGATCGCGCCCTCTTCGATCACGGTGTTCACGTCCACCCAGACGCCGGGCTGGAACTCAGCGCCGGCCACGGGCAGGTTCACCTTCCCGCTCAGCATGTCTTCCTGCGCCTCGCGGTATTGGGTCAGTGATCCGACGTCGCACCAGTACTCGTCCATGACGTAGCCGTAGAGCGGCTTGCCTTCGGCGAGGATGCGCGGGAAGATGTCCTTCGACCAGTCGTAGTTTCCGCCCGCTTCCATCAGGTCGAAGACCTCGGGCTCCAAGATATACATGCCCGTGTTCACGGTGTCGCTGAACACCTCGGACCAACTCGGCTTTTCCAAGAAGCGCAAGATACGCCCGTCGTCGCCCGTGATGACCACGCCAAAGTCGAGCGGGTTGGGCACGCGGTAGAGGATGAGCGTGGCCATGCTCTTCTTGCGCCGGTGGAACTCGATGGCCTTGGTCAGGTCGCAATCGGTGAGGGCGTCGCCCGAGACGATGACGAACGTGCCGTCGCGCAGCAGGGGCTCGGCCTTCTTCACGCTTCCGGCGGTGCCGAGCGGGGTGTCCTCGACGCTGTACGTCATCGAAATGCCGTGGTCGGACCCGTCGCCGAAGTAAGCCTGGATCTCGTCGCCCAGGTAGTAAAGCGTGCTGACGACCTCGGTGATGCCGTGCCGCTTGAGGAGCGTGACGATGTGCTCCATGATCGGCTGGTTGCAGATCGGCACCAAGGGCTTCGGACGATTGACGGTGATGGGTCGAAGCCTGGACCCCTCGCCGCCTGCCATGACCACCGCTTTCATGTCGCTTCGTTTGAACCTGCGGCTAGTTTAGTCCGGTCGGCGGGGTCGGCTGTGATGCCATCGCACCACCTTTGCGCCTGCCAGACCTACTTCATGAAATGGAAAGGACATGTTCAGATTCTCCTTGCAAATCGCACGTTGGTGTGCTATCACTTAGGAGTTCTTTCCCATCGAGGTCGAATCACGCCCAGCAATGCTGACCTCTGATGGACTCAAGTGCCGCCGGCTCATCCGCCGGCGGTCTCTATTTGGGCTCTTCGAGCCCAAGCACCCTGCGCTGCAGGGCCGTCAACTCGTCAATCCCGTGCTTGGCCAGCTTGAGCAGCGTGCCCAGCGTGGCCGCCGTGTACGGCGACTCCTCGGCCGTGCCCTGAATCTCGACGAACTTGCCCGAGCCCGTCATCACGACGTTCATGTCCACCTCGGCCACGCTGTCCTCGTCGTAGTTGAGGTCGAGGATCTCCTGGTTCTTCCAAACGCCCACGCTGACGGCGGCGATGGAGTCCTTGAACAGCACGCGATCAATCATGCGCTGCTTGATCATCCACCGCATGGCGTCGTACGTGGCAACGTAGGCGGCGGTGATGGCGGCGGTGCGCGTGCCGCCGTCGGCCTGGATCGCGTCGCAGTCCAGCGTGATCGTGCGCTCGCCCATGCGGCTCAGGTCCACCACCGAACGCATCGAACGCCCGATCAGGCGCTGAATCTCCAGCGAGCGGCCGTTGGGGCGCTGGTTGTCGCGTTGGTTGCGCTGGCGGCCGGAGCGGGGCAGCATGGCGTACTCGGCGGTCAACCACCCCGAGCCCGAGCCCTTCTTAAAGCGCGGAACACCGTCGTCCACCGTCGCCGTGACCAGGACGTGCGTGTCGCCGATCTTGATCAGGCACGAGCCTTCGGCGAACTTGGCGAATCCGCGTTCCATCGTGCAGGGGCGAAGCTGATCGTTCAGGCGGCCATCGGGGCGCATGGCTGGGAGTCTACCTATGGCCCCTCGTCGAGCAGGGCCAGAGCGCAGGCCGCCACCGCCGCCGTGTCCACCCGCAACACCCGGGGTCCCATCGTGGCCGCCCGCTCGCCGATCGCGGCGACCTCGCGCGGTGACCAGCCTCCTTCCGGGCCGACGACCAGCACGGCCTCTTCGCGCCCGCTCAGCGCCTGGCGAACTCCCCGGCCCACGCCCTCCACCTCGGAGAGCACGACAGCGTCCGGGTACCGGTCGAGAACCTCCTTCAACGAATCAGCCGTCGCCAGCTTCGGCAGCCGCGCCCGATACGATTGCTCCGCCGATTCGCGCACGATCGTCTCCAGCCGAGCCACCTTCTGTCGGAACTTGACGGCATCCCACTTGACCACCGAGCGGTCGGCGGGGAACAGCACGAACCCCGAGACGCCCACCTCGGTGCAGCCGCGCACCAAGTCGTCCAACCGGTCGCCCTTGGGCAACGCTTGGGCCAGCACGATGGGCCTCGCGGGCTCGGTGGCCAGGACCTCGACGGATTCGGGCTGAGCCGACTTGTGCGCCAGCGTGCAGCGGATGAGCGTGCCATCGTCGGGCAGCACGGCCAGCGGGTCGCCGACCCCCATGCGCAACACCTTGCGGAGCTTGTCCCACTCGGAGTCGGAAAGCGGGATCGGGGCGTCGGCCGACGCCCCCGGAACGAACACCCTGGGCAACGAGCGCTGCGGAGTCACGCGCCGATACTACTTCGCCGCAGCCAACTTCGGCTCGCCCGTCTCCGCCACGTTCCGCCAATCGAAGATGAGGAAGTTCTTGCGCGCGCTGTTCATCGCGATCAACGCGCCAGCGGGAAACTGGGGACCGAGGTTGGCCGAAAGGACCTCGATGCCATCGGTCGAATCCGCGCCGCCTTGGATGATCTTGAGCAAGCGATGCTCGCCGCCCCGCTCGAAAACGTGATAGCGCGAGTCGCCCTCCAGTTGCTCGGTGGCCACCAAATAGCCCTCGCCGCCCGGCAGCGAGTAAACGGCCAGCCCCTCGCGGTCGCCTTCGAACGTGTAGGTTGCCAGCGTCGCCAACTCCTCGTCGGAAGCGTCGGGGTCGGCATGGTACTTGCGGATGCCGAACGCTTCGTCGGCGCAGTACACGAATCCGAGTTCGTCGTCCACCACGATGGCCTCGATCTCGCCCACGCCGGAGAACGTGCCGAACCGCTTGACTTCGACGGCGTCCACAAGACCATCCCGCGCCTCCAGCCGATAGGTGGCCAGGTAGCCGCTCTTGGGGCCTTCCTTGCGGCCCACGATGGCGAAGATCTGCCCATCGGCGCGCTTGAACAGCCCGATGCCCATGGGGGCCTTCGCTTCGCCGACTTCGCCGGAGAACACGTCGGTCTTGCCCGTGACGTCGCGGGTCGCGCCGGTCTGGGCGTCTATGGCGAAGATGCGCAGACGGGTCTTCAGTCGCTCGGTGGCCACGGCCAGATCAACGGTCGCGCCGCCAAGGTCGAAGCCCTTCTCGATGTCCACGTTGTTGGGCCGCTCGACGCCCTCCAGAACGCGGTCCAGTGTGCCGTCCATCTTGAACACGTACAGGCCGTTGCCCTCCTTGTCGGTGCCGAAGATGAGCGACTGCCCGGGGTCCGTGGGGTGCACCCAGATCGCGGGGTCGTCGGCATCGCCCTTGACGGGCTCGGTGGCCGTCGTCGAGAGCACGACGATCGGCTTGGGGTCTTCCTTCGGGGCCGCTGAGGACTGCGGCTCGGCGGGTTTGGGGCCGCCGCAACCGGCTACGGAAAGCAAGGCGACGGCGATCCACCAGGGTCTGTTCACGGAGGGAGGGTGTACCTCCCATCCGTTAACAGAGCGTTTTTGTCGGGTCGTCTGAATGCCGCTCTCGAACTCGGGACGCGCTTCCATCATCCCTGTCGCCTTCGATTCGCCTTTCGAGCGGGTCTCGGGGTCGGGCACGACGATGGCGCGCGCCTGTTTGCCTTCCGGCAGTTGGGGCACGGCGACATGGTGGCCGTCGCCGATGCGCTGGGCGAGGTTGAGGTTCTCGAGGTCGGCTCGCGGGGTGGCGCCGCCCGCCAGTTCGATCGCGTCCACGATCCGGATTCCCGGCTGGATCTCGTAGAGACCCGGCTTGGACACGGCCCCAGTCACATAGATCGTGATCTTGGTGGCTTCTTCGACGGTGTCTCCCATCGCATTGGCGAACCGCGCGGGGTTCTGGCCGACTTCCGGCTGGACCATGATACTGGACGCTCCTTGTTCCGTAAGCCTCTTGGAACCCACGAACCCTGCACCCGTCAGGGTCAACACGATGGTCGCCATATAGGCGAACCTCAAGACGGATTGTTTGCTTCTCATTGCGTTTCTACCTCGCGAGACTTGGGTGGTACTCTTCAGAGTCCGACCGAAGTCTCCAAGAGGGCGTGTCGCCATCCGCGGGTGCTGACCCAACATCGTTCCGATCTCGCGGCGAACAGAAACCGCTCGAGAATCAAAACGCCGATGTGCAACGACCGCTCGCGTCCAGGTTCAATGCCGACAATAGCGGCCCGCTCTTCATCGTTCATGTCGAGCAGCCAGCCGGCACTTCTTCCGACCTCTTCATAAAGCAGATACTGACCGTGTACCAGAGAGGGTTCCCAAGAGGTCATCCGTTCCCGGATCGTGATGAGATTCGTTCCCGTTGCACCCAGGGCAACCGTGGTTCCGCACTTGCCGGGAAGAAACGCTAGGCCTATGGCCTCATCCATATCGCTTACGGCTCGCATCCTCGCCGCAGGTCCTGGCGATGGCTCGCAAAGTACTCCCGATCGCAACGCCAAAGTTCCAATGGGATAGCTTTTGTGCACATCCAGAGCCCAACCGCCCGACGAACGATGCGCGGCGACGAGTTCGGTGCTGTGGCCGCCCACGTCAATGATGGTCAAACGCTCCGCATCCCGAAACGCCGGGTCGTTCGCAACGGCCAAGAAACCCAACTCGGCCTCGCGCTCCCCCGAGAGCACCCCGATGG
>JACFNW010000144.1 GCA_019454665.1 Fimbriimonadaceae bacterium
AATCGCTCACCACTTGGCCCGTAAGGTCCACCTCCAAGGCACTGTTGATCGTGACCATTCGCTCGTTCTGGGCGATCACCGCCACGTCGTTCACATACTCTGTAGGTCGAAACTCGAAGAACGGGTTGTTGTCAATGTAGCGATAGAGGTTCTGCGAGCCGATGCAGAACGAAGCCACCACCTTGTTCGGGTGCAGCGTCTTGCGGCGACCGGTGACGTTTCCCCGCTCGATGGCCGCGATCAGCCCGTCGCTGAACAGTTCCGTGTGGATGCCTAGGTCGTTCTTGTCGGCGAAAGCCTCGATGATGGCGTTCGGCAAGCGGCCGATCCCGGTCTGGATGGTCGAGCCGTCCTCGATGAGCTGGGCGATGTGCGCCGCGATGGCTCGGCTGGTCTCGTCCGCCGCACCGGGGTCGTGCTCGGGCAGCGGCCGGTCCACGGCCACCAGCACGTCAATCTCGTCGAGATGCAGGAACGAATCGCCCAACGTGCGGGGCATGTGGGGGTTCACCTCGGCGATCACGGTCCGCGCCCGCTTGCACGCCGCCATCCCGATGTCTACGCTCACGCCCAGCGAGCAAAACCCGTGTGCGTCGGGAGGACTCACCGAAACCAGCGCCACATCCAAAGGCATCTGCCCGTTCTTGAACAGCCTCGGCACGTCGCTCAGGAACACGGGCACGTAGTCCGCGCGATGCTCCCGCACGGCTTGCCGCGTGTTGGCCCCCACGAACAAGGCCGCGTGGCGGAAACTCTCCTCTAACCCGGGGCGGACGTACGGCGCCTCCCCAAACACGATGAGGTGCACGAGTTCGACGGCCCGCAGCGCATCGGCCCGGCGAGCCAGAGCCTCGCACAGGGTCTCGGGCTGCCCGCAGTTGGAGCCCACATAGATGCGGTCGCCGGAGCGCACGCGCGCCACGGCTTCGTCCGCGCTCGCCCAGACGCCCATTACTGCCGGTAGGAGACGTCGATCGAAACGTCGCGGATGCCGGGCTGCGTCCGCAACACGCGGGCGATCTTCTCGACCTCGGCCCGCAGATCCGTGATGCCGCTGTCGCGGTAAGCCGTGACCTGGCCCCGCAGGTAGACCACCCCGTGCATGCAACGCACGTCGGCCTTGGTCACGTCGATCTTGAACTTGGTGAACATGCGCCGCGCGAAGCGGGTGCCTTCGACATCCTTCGGGTTGGCCATGCTCGCATTGTAGCAAGTGCCGCGCGTCGTCTGGCGTCTTGGGCGCGTCATTATAGAGTCCACCACCTCAGAAAATGGCCACTTTGATCGGCGAGCCCGCCACCCGTCGCGTCGGCGCGTCTCTGGAAACAGAGATCGCGGGCGAGCGCGTGGAACTCCTGCCCGAAAAGGCCATGTACTGGCCCCACGAACGGACCCTCTTCGTGGCCGACCTGCACCTGGGCAAGGCCGCCCACTTCCGCGCCGAAGCCGTCCCCGTACCGATGGGCACCACCCGCGAGAACCTCGCGCGGTTGGCTCGGCTGCTGAAGCGCACGGATGCCGAGCGGCTGGTGATCCTGGGCGACCTGTGGCACTCGCAGCAAGCGCTCGCCCCGGCGACCCTCGAACTCGTCCACGCGTGGCGCACCAAATACTCCAGTCTGGAAGCCGTGCTCGTCATGGGCAATCACGACGCCAAGCTCGACGCGATTCCCAAGGCCTTCGCCCTGCGCGTGGAAGACGAGGGCGTGGTCATGGGACCGTTCGAGTTGCGCCATCACCCCAGCGACCAAGGGACGGGCGCCTACCGCCTGGCAGGCCACATCCACCCTTCGGTGACGCTGGAAGGCAAGGGCCGCGATTCCCTGCGGCTGCCGTGCTTCTGGTTCGGCGAATCGCAAGGAGTGCTGCCCGCGTTCGGCGAACTCACCGGCACGGCCCGCGTCCACCCCCGCCCCTCCGACCGCGTGTTCGTGGTGGCCGGCTCGCGGGTGATGGCGGTTTCCTAAGGTCGAGGACTCCCCCTCCGGTATTCCCTCCTTGGAGGAGTGGCCGTCGGGCCGGGTTGGTATCAACCGCCACCCCGGGGGGAACCACGGCCTCTCCGGGCACGACAACCAGCCGCACACCAACAACGTCCCTGCCCGGCAGGCCTTGCTCCTCTCGCGGAAGAACGCGGACCGCTAGTCCCCTTTTGGACGCAGGTTGAACATCATCGCGTCCGCCTTGCCGTAGCTCTTGGTCGAACCGTCTCCGAGGTAAGCCTGGGCGCGGCCATCTTCAAGGCGAACATCGGACGGCCCGCCAACCTGCGACCAGCGCCAAGACCCCGTAGCCGAGAGCAGACCCCTCGGCGCCAGCGTTCCATCGTTGCTTGGCGCGGCGGCCCGCACGAAACGCGAGCACACCCAAGCCCGGCACCAAGGCAACGAAGAACAGAACGAGTCCGACGACTGTGAAAACGTCACTCATCGGGCGCCGCCAGCCCTACACCTTGTTGCGGTGCGTCTTGTTGTGGCTCTTGTTGCCGGTCGGCTTGCCCATCTCGTGGACCTCCGGCGCGTGACCCGCGTTCGGCTTGTCCTTGAGCTTCTCGACTGCGGCTTTGATGTCTTTCTTAGAAGGGCGCTTCATACCCATGACCATACTCCAACCGGAGCGCACCGCGCGTCCATTGGTCGCAATTCCCGCCGAAACTCACCCCTGCGGCGAACGCGCCCGACTCAGAAACTCGAAGCTCATGCGGATGCTCTCGAACGGATCGCGCCAGCAGTCGTCTTGCTCGACGATCCACCACTCGACGCCTTTCGCCTCGGCTGCGGCGAGGATGCCGGGCCACTCCAGGTTGCCGTGCCCGACTTCGGCGAAGCGGGGCACGTTCGCGGCCACCTCTTTGTCCTTCAGGTGGATCAGGGGTTGGGGGCGGTCGCAGCGCATCACCCAGCTTGCCGGGTCGCAACCCGCGTGGTTCAGCCAATACACGTCGAACTCGGCGCAAAGGCCCGGCGCTTCGGCGAACATGAGCTCCCAACCCGTAACGCCGTCGAACCGCTCGAACTCGAACGCGTGGTTGTGGTAGCTGAGCGTCATGCCTCGCTCGGCCAGCGACTCGCACGCGCCCCGCAGCCGCTGCCCGGCCTCGACGAACCCGGCCCGGTTGTGCAGTTCCTGCGGCAGCCACGCGAGCGCCGTGTGGCGACAGCCGAGCGCCGCCATCTCGTCGGCCACCGACCCGACGGCTTCGGGGGTCAATTGGTCGTAGCGGCAGTGGGTGGCCATGCACTCGAGACCCGCGTCGTCAAGCATCCGTCTCAGTTCGCCGCCCGCTGCGCCGCGGACTCCGGAGACCTGGACGTGGCGATAGCCGATCTCCCGAACTCGGCGCAGGGTCTCGGGAATCTGGCTCGCCTCGGCCAGGTGGTCGCGAAGCGTAAAGAGCGTGAGCGCGATTTGGGCCATCAGCCGAGGTTCTCGATGAGGATCGCCGTGGCTTCGCCGCCCCCGATGCAGGGCGAGCAGACGGCGTAGCGGCCTCCACGACGCTTGAGTTCGTGCATCGCCGTGAGCACCAGCCGGGCACCGGTCATGCCGATGGGATGGCCCAAGGCGACCGCTCCACCGTTGACGTTCAGCTTGTCGTGCGGGATGCCGAGTTGCTTCGCCACGACCATGGCGACGACGGCGAACGCCTCGTTGATCTCGAACAGGTCCACGTCGTCCACGGTCAAGCCGTGGCGATCCAAGAGCTTCTTTACCGCGGCCGCAGGCGCCGTCGTGAACCATTGCGGTTCCTGGGCGTGCTGGGCGTAGCCGACGACTCGCGCCAGGGGCTTGAGTCCCCGCTCCCGAGCGACCGCGCCAGAAGCGACCACCAGGGCCGCCGCGCCGTCGTCAATCGAACTGGCGTTGCCGGCGGTGGTCACGCCGTCCTTCGAGAACGCGGCGCGAAGGCTGCCGAGCTTGGCCGGTTGGCCCTTGCCGGGTTCCTCGTCTTCGGCCACGACCACGGGGTCGCCCTTGCGTTGGGGGACTTCGACGTGGGCGATCTCGTCGCCGAACCGGCCCGAGGTCTGGGCTTCGACGGCTCGGCGATAGCTCTCGGCGGCGAACGCGTCCAAAGCCTCGCGGCTGAACTCGAACGCGGCGGACGTGGCATCGCCGCAGTTGCCCATGTGGCAGTTGTTATAGGGGTCCCACAAGCCGTCGTGGACCATCGAATCCAAGATCGAGCCGTTGCCCATGCGGTAGCCCGTGCGCGCCTTGTCGAGCAGGTACGGCGCGTTGGACATGGATTCCATGCCGCCGGCCAGCACGAACCGGGCATCGCCGACGCGGATGGCTTGCGTGGCCATCATCACGGTCTTCATGCCCGAACCGCACACCTTGTTGACCGTGGTGCACGGGACGCTCTGCGGCACGCCGCCGAAGATCGAGGCCTGACGCGCGGGCGCCTGACCGATGCCGCCCTGCAACACGCATCCCATCAGCACTTCGTCCAGATCCGTGGCTTCGATACCGGCGCGGGAGACGGCTTCGCGGATGGCGACGGCCCCGAGTTGTGGGGCGGTGAGCGAACTCAGGGAACCAAGAAACGCACCGATGGGCGTGCGGACGCCGCTGAGGATGACGACTTCGTCATGGGCTTGCATGGTGCGAGGGTACCTTGGCCCGCCGTGCCCCGGGAGGTCGTTCGCGCGTCCAAACCCTACGTGGGTTTTCGAGCGTTGCTTCCGTTCGGTATCGGCGTCGGCGTTGCTTGCGCCGCGCTCGGCGCAACCGCCGATGCCCCAACCGTGACGGCCCTCTCGGCGATCGCGATGGACGCTGAGACGGGGCGCGTGCTTTTCGAAAAGGACGCCGACGCCATCCGCTACCCCGCCAGCACCACCAAGGTGATGACGGCCCTGCTCATGATCGAGCGGCTCGACCACCAGAAGTGGTACGCCGCCCCGAAGGAGGTCGAGACCGTCACAGGCTCCAGCCTTTACATGAAGCCCGGCGAGCGGCTGCGCGGCTACGACCTGATTCAGGCCGTGATGTTGCGCAGCGCGAACGATGCCGCCGTCACGGGCGCCGTCCACATCTCCGGCTCGGTCGAGAAGTTCTGCCAACTCATGAACGAGCGGGCCAAGGCGCTGGGTTGCGAGAACACCCACTTCAACAATCCGCACGGGCTGAACGACGACCTGCACACGACCACGGCCCGCGACCTGGCGCTCATCACGCGGGAAGCGATCAAGAACCCGCTGTTCAACAAACTCGCCCGCATGCAGCGCACCACGATCCACCGACCCGAGAACCCGCAGGACGCCGTTCTGGTGAGCAAGAACCACTGGCTGCGCCAAGAGCCCACCGCCGACGGGATCAAGACGGGCTACACCGATCCCGCTGGAAGGTGCTTCATCGGCAGCGCCACGCGCAACGGTTTCCGCGTGATCACCGTGGTGCTCAAGAGCGAGGACACGTGGGCCGATACCGCTGCACTGACCGATTGGTGCTTCGACCAGTACCGAGTGGCGAACCTGGGCGAACAGGGCAAGGTCGTCACCGCCGAATCGGGAGCCCGGGTCGAACTGCTGCAATCGGTGCGGACGCTGGTGGGTGCCCAGGACGACTGGGAAGCCGACTTCGTCGAGCCCTCCGGTGGCGAACCGTACGTGCGATTCGTGGCCCGCGACGGCTGGGCGGTGCGGGTCGCCGCGCGCAAGCAGCCGCAGATGATGGCGGGGATGGGCTCGCCGACCACTTGGGCGCTGGTGGCGCTGTTGGTGGGCGGTGCCTACGCCATGCGGCGCAAGTCGCGCAGAATCTCCCTGCCATGAACAAGCCCCGCGCCAAACAGCCCGACGATGGACGCGAGCGCCTGCACAAGCGCATCGCCGCTTCCGGGTTGTGCAGCCGCCGAGCCGCCGAAGAACTCATCAGCGGCGGACGCGTGACGGTCAACGGCCAAGTCGTGGTCGAAATGGGCGTCAAGGTCGGCCCGGACGACAAGGTGGCCGTGGACGGGACTGCCCTGCGCAGCGCCAAGCTCGATTACTTGGTGATGAACAAGCCTCGCGGCGTGGTGACCACCATGCGCGACCCGCAGGGTCGCCCGACGGTGGCCTCGCTTCTGCCCGACTTGCCTGCCACGCTCAAGCCCGTCGGCCGGCTCGACCAAGACACCGAGGGGCTGCTCGTGTTCACGAACGATGGCGAACTCGCCAACCGCCTCATCCACCCGAAGTACGGCGTGGAGAAGGAG
>JACFNW010000145.1 GCA_019454665.1 Fimbriimonadaceae bacterium
TCGTTCGCCACCAGCACGCACTCGCGCCCATGGATGCGCCCGATCCCCGTGACCAACCCTGCGCTCGGCGCGTCGCCGCCATACATCCCGTGGGCCGCCAGCGTGCTGAACTCCATGAACGGCGCGCCGGGGTCGAGCAGGTCCTCGATGCGCTCGCGGGCGAGCAACTTGCCACGCTGCCGATGCTTGGCGATGGCGTCCTCGCCGCCACCGACCATCGCTCGCGCCATGTGCGAGCGGTACTCGTCCAAAATGGCGTCCATCGCGGCTCGGTTCGCGCGGTGCTCGTCGTCGTGCAGGTGGACCGTGGATCGCAAGGGCTCCATCGCGTCGTAGAGTACCGTGACGGCGACCCTGGCCCGGACTGCCATACTTCGCAACAGCGATGGCGCACAACACGCTTCTCGTGGGCTCACCCGACGCGTCTTGGCGCGAGTGGCTCAAGCGCGAGTTGGGGGACCGCGACCTCGTGTGCCTCGACCCCGACCAGAGCGACCTCGATTCCCTGGGCCGAGTGGTCTTGCGGCGGCAGGGCAAGGTCAAGGCTTGGCGGTTCATCGGTTCGCTCGACGCGTTGCGCGCCCCCCACGTCGTTCTGGCGGCCCTGATTGGCTTCCTGGGCAAGGTTCAAGGCGATACCGTGGTGCTCGCCCCTGCCTACAAGGCCACGCCGATCTCGCGCCACTTGGCCACCCTCATCGCCCAAGTCGTCCAGCCTTCCCAAATCCTGATGGCCGAAGGCTGCACCGCGCCAAAGATCGGCTGGCCGATCGGTCCGGAGTCGGTGGCGTTGGAACCCGGCTTCCCGCCCGTGGTCGTCGGCGCCCAACGCCGCGCCCACTGGCTGAAACTCTTCGAGCAGAGCGAGACGCACGTCATCGAACTCGACCGGGTGGCCCTGGAGGGCACGCGGCTGGGCACGGGCGAATGGGTGGACCCAGAGGTGTTGCGGGGCATCGGACTGCCTGCGACGGCTCGCGCCGAAACCGCCGGCGGACACCTGGTGCTGGTGACGGACGACGACCTCGACGACGACCTGGTGGGCCGGGCGATGGACCACTTCCACTGTGCGCGGGTGTTCTTCGTGCGCCCCTCCGACCTGAGCGGGCTGCTCTGCTCGTTCGCCCGCGACAGCGGCGAGGACTTTGGCATGGGCGTTGTGGAGTCGGTGGATTTCGGCGCGCGCCGGGTCAAGGTGCACAGCACCGCAGTGGCGCCCGCCCCCGTGCGAATCCTGCGCCTGGGATCGCTGCGGCTCTACGGCAACGGGGCCGAGGCTGGGGAACTCAAACCCTGGCAGGTCTAGAATAGGAGTCCATGCGCATCATTCTGGTCCGGCACGGACAAACGGCGTGGAACGTCGCGAACCGCGCCCAAGGCCACAGCGACGAGCCGCTCGACGCCTTGGGGGAGCGCCAAATCGCCGCCCTCGCCGAAGCGCTCTCTGGCGAACGCATCCGACGCATCGTTTCCAGCGACCTATCCCGTGCGCGAAAAACCGCCGAGACGGTCGCGGCCAAGCACGGGCTGGAAGTGGAACTCGATCCCAGATTGCGCGAACGGTCGTTCGGAGAGTGGGAGGGCCGGGCCTTCGAAGCCATCCGCAAAGACGTGGACGACCGCGTCAAAGCGGGCCACCATCCCCTCGAAGTCTGCCCGCCGGGGGGAGAGAGCGTGCGCGACGTTTGGCACCGTCTGGCCCCGGTCATCGCATCGCTCCGCCACGAAAGACGACCGATCCTCGTTTCGACCCACGGAATGGCGAAGTCCATCCTCCTCGCCGGGTTGCTGGGCGCGGACGAGTCCGTGGCGCGAGCGTTCCGCTTCGGCAACACGGCGATCTCCGTCGTCGGCCTGCACGGCGGCAACCGCGTGGTGCTGGAGCGCTACAACGACACCCGCCACCTGGAGGGCTTGGAGTGAAGGACAAGGTGTTGCGCGGCTGGCCCTCGGTGTTGAGCGCCGTGCTGGTCAGCCTGTCGTTGCATCCCGTGGCCTGGTGGCCGCTGGTGTTCGTGGCCGTCGCCCCGTGGCTGTGGAGCCTGATCAGCGCCGACCCGCGCGGCGCGTTCCGCTCGGGCTGGACGTTTGGCTTCTGCTTCTGGCTGGCGCAGATGAACTGGGTGCGCGAGTTCGTGTTCCGCTGGACCGAGAGCCCCGTGCTGTCCGCCGTCCCGTGGGTCGTCTGCGGGTTTCTGGGTGCGTGGTACTTCGCCGGGTTGGGGTGGCTGGTCCAAAGGCTGTGGACCCAGGGCCGCTGGTGGGCCATCCCTTTGGCTTGGGCGGGCCTCGAGGTCGGTCGGTCCTACATCCCCTACCTGGCGTTCCCTTGGAGCCTGCTCGCCTCGCCGCTGGCAGCGGCCCCGGAGCTGATCCAATCGGCCCGGATCGGCACGGTCTACTTCGTTTCGGCCTGGGCGGCGCTCGCGAACGTGTGGCTCGCGATGGCCTTCCGTGCCCGGACGACGGGTGTCCATCGCAAGCGGCTCTGGGCCGGCGGGCTCGCGTTCGCCGCCGTGGGGATCGGCTCCTATGTCGCGTACGGGATGCAGGCGAACCCGCAAGGCGAACGCGTCCGAATCGCCGTCGGCCAGCCGGGAACCGACCTCGCGTTCGGCGACCCCGCGACCGAGGACTCCCGCGTGGCGCAGGCCATCCCGCCGCTGTATGCCAAGGCGCGTGCCGAAAACGCCCGAATGCTGGTCTTGCCCGAGGGGCTGGTCAACGGTGGCGCGGGCCTTCCGCCGATCACGGCCTTCTTGGTTCAAGAGGAACCGCCCGTCCTGTTCGGCGGAACGCGGGGCGTCTCGCCCGCCTACCAAACGGCCTACAAGTACGATGGCGAGTGGGATTTCGCCGACAAGACGCGCCTCGTCATCTTCGGCGAGTTCGTGCCCGGGCGCGACGTGTTGCCCTTCCTCAAGAACTTCAATCTCCCCACGGGCGACCTGCATCCGGGCAAGGAGACCAAAGCCCTTCGCGTTGCTGGCCTGACCGTCGGCCCGCTGATCTGCTTCGAAGGGCTGTTCCACAACCTCGGCTACCGCCAACGCGCCAACGGGGCGCAGATGCTGGCCGTGATGTCCATTGACGACTGGTACATGGGCACCTCGGCGCCCGCGCAACTGCGCGAGGGCACCATCTGGCGAGCCGTCGAAACCGGCCTGCCGACCGTCCGTTCGGCCTCGCTGGGCTCAACATTGGCCGTCAACGGGCGGGGCGACGTGCTGGCGGAACTGCCGCTCGGCCAGCGGGACGCCTTGATCGTGGACATGTTGATCGGCCCGCCGCTTCCCAGGGCTTGGGTGGCGGAAGCCATGCCCTGGTTTCTGTTGGCTTGGCTGTTCGTTTGCTCCCTGGGCCGCGCGAATCCCAGGAGTTCGGGTCGAGCATCTTGAGCAACCATCACGCCGGTGTTCGCGGGACGAGGGCAAGGCGCAGGCGTTCGAGCGGGCGAGGGAGCGGGTGTAGGGCTGAACGTGGCATGGGCATCTTGCCCATGCCACGCAGATTGCTACAGGTCCGTGGGAGACGCCTATGGAATGACCATCACGGATTCGACTGGGTCAGAATAGAAAGTCGCGACATCCCGCGCGCGATGCCGCAGCAGGGTCTCCACAAGGACGGTCCGGCAGTCGCCGAGACGGATCCAGATCACCTTCGGCGGGGGACCCGAGGTAAGTGCGCGTTGCTGGAAGTCCGAGTCCTTCGTGACGATGAGCAGGCCTTCCGCCCGAGCAACGTCCCAGATTGCAGAGTCTGTGGAGGTGATGCCGCCCTCGAGATTCTCGACATGCAGGGACTCCGGATGGATGTCTGCCAGTCGGACCAGCAACGCGGGCGAGAGATTGGCGTCGAAGAGAAGCCTCATTCCAAGGGGGCGACCAGGCGTCGCTCGCGCTCGGCGGCGAAGGCGAGGCAGGCGCGGATGTCGTTCAACTCCAGGTTGCCCATGCCACGGCTGTGCATCGTGCACCAGCTATAATCTGATGTATGATGCGCACCACATTCACACCCAATCCCCGGGTTGATCGGGCCATCCGCGAGCGGACGGAACGCGAAGGCAAGTCGCTGAGCCAGGTCGTCAACGAGCTCATCGAGGCCGCGCTCGAGCCGGAGAGCCCACCGGCCGCGCCATACCGAGTGCGAGCCAAGCCGCTCGGGCTGCGCCCCGGCATCGACCCGGAGAAGCTCGGCGAACTCCTCCATGGCCTGGACGCGGAAGAACGATGATCATCTCCGACCTGAACGTCCTGCTGTACGCCATCGACACGGAGTCGGCATTCCACACGAGGGCCCGCACTTGGTGGGAGGACCTGCTCAACGGACACGGAAGGGTCGGCATTTCCTGGCACGTGGCGTTGGGCTTCGTGCGGCTGTCGACCAGCGAGCGCGTCTTCCGTAACCCCCTTTCGCTCGGCGAAGCTTGGGACGAGGTGGAGGCTTGGATGGCGATGCCCGGCGTGGTCGCAGTGCATCCGGGTCCGGGGCACCTGGGCCGAGTTCGGGAC
Source organism: Fimbriimonadaceae bacterium (assembly GCA_019454665.1). Classification (GTDB taxonomy): domain Bacteria; phylum Armatimonadota; class Fimbriimonadia; order Fimbriimonadales; family Fimbriimonadaceae; genus UBA2387. The sequence goes on from JACFNW010000145.1 coordinate 4,512, forward strand.
CTGCTCGCGCCGCTCGGGGCCGGGGGCAAGCTGGTCGCCGACGCGCACCTCGCGGCTCTCGCCATCGAGCAACACGCCACGTTGGCCACCAACGACCGCGACTTCCAGCGCTTCGCCGGGTTGCGAACGGTCAATCCGGTGGCATGAAGTGGCATGGCCGTCCCGGCCATGGTGAACAGCAAGCGCACGAGCGGGACGCTCGTGCCACACATGGGCAAGATGCCCATGCCACGATCAAGGCCCCAAAAGTTCTACCGTTCTCCCTATCGTACGGTAGAATGGCACCATGTCGCTGAACATCAAGAACCCCGAGACCCATCGGATGGCCAAGGAGCTGGCCCAGCGGAGGGCGGTGAGCGTCACCCAGGCCGTGACCGACGCCCTGCGCGAGGCGTTGGACAAGGAGCCGATGTCTCAGCGGCGGTACGAGAATGTGCTCAAGATCGCCCGGGAGATTCGCGAAGCGCTACCCCCGGAGGCCCTGGCGTACAACGTGGACGACCTCTACGACGAGATGGGATTGCCACAGTGATCATTGACTCGTCGGTCATCGTCGCCGTGCTCCACGGCGAGCCGGACGCGGACCACTGGATGACCCGGCTGCGGTCGGAGTTTGGTCGGCTGCGCATGTCGGCGGCGACGTACGTGGAGGCCGCGGCCGTGCTCGACCGCGCCCGCAGCCCTGTAGTCTCAAGGAAATTCGACCTCTTCCTCGAGACCTTCGGGATCGAGATCTGCCCGGTAACGCCGGAACAAGCGCAAATCGCCCGCGAGGCGTATCGCGACTTCGGGCGCGGATCGGGGCACCGAGCCAACCTGAACTTCGGCGACTGCTTTTCCTACGCCCTGGCCAAAGATCGGCGGGAGGGGTTGATGTTCAAGGGCGACGACTTCAATCACACCGACCTTGGGCCCGGATAGAGCCGTCGGCTCGGTCCAGGCGGCGAACCGTATGGGTACCCATAGCGTCTAACCCATACAGCCACCATGAAGACCACCGTCGAAATCGCAGACGCCTTGCTCGACGAGGCGAAGCGCGTCGCCGCCGAGCGCGAGACGACGTTGCGCTCGCTCATCGAAGAAGGGTTGCGCAAGGTGCTGGAGGAAGAGCCGAAGAAGCCCTTCAAGCTCCGCGATTGCAGCGTGGACGGCAACGGCCTGACGCCCGAGTTCCAGAACGCGACCTGGGAGCAGTTCCGCGACGCGATCTACGAAGGTCGCGGCGCATGATCGCGCTCGACGCCTTGGACCTGCATTGGCCCACGCAAGCGGATGCAGAATTCGTCAAGGATTCTTGACCTGCGAATACTGGTGATGAGTCTCGGTGCACAAGCGAGACCCAAAGGGGAGGGCGGCCACACCAGCTCCGAAGTGAATCAATGCGGTATGAAGAACACTCTTCACCTCCGCTAGAGCTTTTAGCAGCTTGCTCACGTTCGGTCGGGAATCGAACCCATCGGAATCATTGCCCATATGTGCACCTCCATTTTGCTTGACAAGAGTCGAAGCGACAGTCGCGATCATGACGATCAGGAAGTCGTGGAGCTGGCTGATCCCGCACCACCCCATAAATCGGGTGCGGCAACTTATTATGCCTCATTCAGATCCGGAGATTGCACGAGATAGGGCAAAAGTCACTCCCTGGGCGAAGCGTTCGAGAT
>JACFNW010000146.1 GCA_019454665.1 Fimbriimonadaceae bacterium
CGCGATTACTCCTGGAAGCAGGAGCAGTGGGAAGATCTGTGGGAAGATCTGGTTCAACTACGTGTTGGCACGGAAGATCACTATATGGGCGCGATCGTGCTTGAGACTATCGAGAGAAAGCACTTTCGCATCATCGACGGACAGCAACGTTTAGCCACGCTCACCGTTCTGATCTTAGCGTGCTGACCTCGGCACACCGGCCACATTCAAGCCCAAGTTGACATTGGTGGTGGTAGCCTTGAGCGACCACGAACCGCTCAAGCGGGCAGCGATCGAGAACGACTCCTGATCGCTTGCGATCCTTGTGGGAATCTGCACGGTGACCGTTCCCTTTGCAGTGAAACCGCTGGTCGCCATTTCGAACGTGTGGGAGCTCTTGAGGCCGTCCACCGACTCGGTGGCGGGTTGCTTGCCGACGATCTCGGTGACGACTTCCGTTCTGACAAGCTTGTAGTACGGCTGGGCCATAGAGAAACACGCGAGAAGCATGCCGACTACGGCCAGCGCTGGCCTAAATGCAATTCCAAAAGAGGATCGTTGACTCATGGTTTTGCTCCGCTCATCTGCAACATGAGCGCGTCTATTCTAACACGGAGCGTGGCGTCAGGGACACCGACTAGGAACTCAGTGCTTGATTCGCTCCCAGTACGCCGCGAAGTCGAACCCCGGGCTGTGGTCGGGCACGTGGCACGGGGCGCACGACCCCGCTCCCACCTTCGCCATTTTGCCCTTGCCCGGATCGGCGACATGCGCCGCGCCCGGACCGTGGCAACTCTCGCAGCCCACGTCGGCCAATTCGGGCGTGAGCGCGCGCGACTTGAATCCCGCGTCGCGGTCGAGGCCGACCACGTGGCAGCCGACGCAGTCGGGGTCGGCGTCGTGGCCCGTCTTATCGAGCGTGGCCAGCGCCCCGGCGTGTTGGGAGTCCTTCCACACCGTATAGGCTGCGGCGTGACAGATGCCGCACGCGTCCGAACCCGCGAACGCCTCGCCTTTGCTGCGCGGACGTCGGGCGAGGAGGTTCTCGGAGCGAACTCGGTCTTGGTACTCGCGGTAGAGGGCGGCGGCGCGTTCGTCGTCCACCAGATCCGCGCCGAGTTTGATCGGCTGGTATCCCCTGAGCGAACCCGCCGACCACTCCAGCCTGATGACGTGCTTGCCTTTCTCGCCGGGGCTGACCAGCCACGTCGCGCCCACCTTGACCGGTTCTTTGGGCGGGTCGCCGGGCGATCGGTAGACCACGAGGGCCAGCTCGGGGTGCGCTTCGGCCGTCCGGCGGGCGTCGTCGAGGCGACCGTCGAGCAGCAGGATCGGGACTTTGTGTTCGGTTTGGGCTTCGTCCACCAGCTCCTGCACCGCCGCGTTTACCGGCACCGCTTCATCTGCCAGTCTGGTCGCCATCTGCGTCGCCTCCACCGAAGCCGCGCCTATCAGGAACGGGCCTTTGGTGCGGGTGCGAGGCAAACCAAGGGCACTTCCCGGCCCGAGGGAAAGCGTGGTCAGCCGGTCTTGGGAGAGCCGTGCGACGCTCGCCACGACGCCGGATCCGAGCCGAGCGTCGTCTGCCGACAAACCGATGGCATCCACGCCCAGGCTGGCCGTCAGTTCGGCCAGAGTCTCGGCCTTGAGTTCGCTTTGCCGGCCCAGGCCGCCAGCCAACGGCCCGAGTTCCAGCGACACGGTGCGTTCGGAGGCAGCGTTGCGGACGACGGTCGCCCTGCGCATCACGCCCCCGACCATTGGCTTCGCGCACCCGCATGGCGCCAGATACCCGGCGGTGTCGCCACCGACCACGATGGTCCACGTCTCGGGCTCGGCGCGGGGGAATGCGGCCAACCCGACGCCCAACGCGCCGAGCACCAGACACCAACGCTCAAGCCAGGACTTTGCCACGGATCACCATCATCGGATGCGCGCCTGTACGGGCACTTGAAGCCGCGGCTGGCGAGCATCGTCGGTCGCAAGCGTCAACACAGCAGCGAAGCGCCCGATGAGCGCTTTGCCGTCGAAGACCACCGTGACGACCCAGTCGTCGTTGTTCGTCGCCTTCACCCACGTTGCCGAAAGGTGGGGGCTGTCCGATTCGATCTTCGTGATCCTGAAGGGCTGACCGGGACGCGAGACGCGGAAGGTCGCCGTCCGCTCGCTGCGACCGATCTCGCCGAAGTAGACGGACTCGGGCAACGCCACGATGCCCTTCTGAACGGAAAACCCGTAATCTATGGCGGGGAAACGCTCGTCCGAGGTCCGCACCACGACATTCCCGATGTTGCGGCCCGCCGGAAGCGCTTCGTCGAGTTTGACCCCGATCTTGTAGCCGCTCGCTTGCCCCTTGCCAGGCACGTTGCCCTTGAACGGGGCGGCAGACACCACGCCGTTGACGCCCAGGATGTCGAGCGACGTCAGCGAAAGCTTCACGCCTTCGGCGACCAAGAGGTAGAGGTCGAACGCGGTGCTTCCTTGTTCTGCCGCAACCACGACGTCGCCCTTGGGGTTGTGGAACTGCCACAACGGCTCGACGTGCATCTCGAACTGGAACGCCCGCGTTGGCTTTTCAACGTCGTTGGAGAGGATTTCGATGCGCTTGGCCAGGTCGCCGGTAAAGTCCACCGTGTTGACGAACACGGGCACGAGCACCGTATCGCCCGGCTTGATGGGCGGGATCGGGCGCAGCGACAGGCACGTGCAATCGGGAATCAGAGACACTTGGAGCGGCGCGTTGCCGAGGTTGGACAACTGGATCGAGAACTGAGACGCGTCGCCTTGGCGGACGGGCGTGCCCCGGTAGCTCATGGGGTCCATGAACAGTTTGGGTTTGGCGGGCTCGACCGGCTTGCCCACTTCGGCGAGCTTGCGGTGCTCCTCGGCGGAATCCAGCATCTGGATCGCCACTCGCGCCTCGAACGGCTGGACGTTGACCTTTCTCAGTCCCGGGAGGTCCGACCGGCCCATCGCGGAGCCCTTGATCGGCGTCCACGCCATGCCGAAGTAAGCGCCGATGGCGTAGAGCATCTCGTTGTGGATTTCGTCGGGCGTCGTGTCGCGTTCGGGCTTGCCGCGCTTGCGCGCGATGACGACCTCGAGTCGCGGGTCCGCCGGGTCTGTGCTGAAGAAGTGCTCCGCGCCTGGCGGATCGCCGCCCTCTCGGCCCGGGATGGACTCGACGAACGAGACGAGGACATCGGGCCGCCCTTGTTGGACAAACTCCAGTCGGGGGACCAGCCTTTGCCAGTTCTGCACGGCCGCGTTCAACGTGTCCCGCAGTTCGGGCATCAGGGCCGGCGACACGTCGCTCTCGCGGATCGCGATGGTGAACCGCCGCTTGGGGAGGACGGACGCCATTCGGCGGGCGGCGTCCACGTCGCCCGACTTGAGCGATTCTTGGATCGCCAGACTGGCCTCGACGAACGCCTCGTTGGCGCCAGCGGGAACGACGGGACCCAGAGGATGGGCCGCCGATTGAGCCCAGACGATTGGAAGCAGCAGTGCGGTCAACATCGCGTGGCGAGCGGAACGCACCGATCGCGCCGCTCTTGCTGATGATAGACGTTTGGGCGGGCCCAGGGCTTCGGTCCAGCCGCGTCCGCGAGGCTGGATGGGACTTTGAGCCGATTCGCGTCGCCGCTTTACCCTATGATGAGTCTGCGGCCGCGTCGGTCGCGTCTGGAGTCATACCGATGAGGATCGTTGTTGCAATCTTGGTGGCCATTGCCGCGCTGTGGGTCGGCGGCATGGTGTTGAAACTCGCTTTGGGCATCCTGAACACCGTCTTGCCCATTCTGCTGTTGGCTGGCGTCGCCTACTTGGTGTACAGCATCGTGGCCAAGAAGCCGCTTGGCGGCGGACGGCGAACTCTGCCGTAACGCCCTCGGGCAAACGGAAACGCCGCCGACCCTTGCGGGTCCGGCGGCGTTTCGTGTAGTCGGGAGCCCTACTTGCGGCCCATTTCTTCGGCGTTGACGACCGGAGCGTTGCTCATGTCGCCCGAGGGGTCGGTGTTGCCGCCCACTTCGCCGTCCTTCGAGACGCCTTCGAGGGTACCCACGACGTTGGGCTTTTCCTCGGCCCCCAGCGACCGCATGCCCATGAAGGCGGCGGCGCCGACGGCGAGGACGACGACCACGACGAGCAGCGCGGTCTTCTTCTTGTCATCCATGGTCGCTTACTTGTACTCTTCGCTGTAGTGGAGCAGGTTCTTCTTGCCCACGTTGTTGGCGGCGCCGGTGGTCGTCACGTCCCACGTGGGGTCCATGACTCGCTCGCGGCGCATCGAGGCGACGTGTCCGTCGGCGAAGCCCCACACGACTTGGCTGCTGAAGGCACCGATGGACATGGTCGTGGTCCACGCGGGGTTCGAGCACCAGGCGATGGACCAAGCGTTCGGCCAGACGGGGAGGCCCGCGTTGCCCGCCGTGTTCTTGCCGCCGATCTCGATGGTGTACCAGCGGTAGTAGGCATAGCCCTCGCTGACGCTGCCGCCGAACCACATGGGATACATGTTGATGGTGGCCGCCGGGTTGCCGACTTCGCCTTGGCTGAGCGAGGTCCGCATCTGCGCCTGGGTCCACGTGGGGTGGTTGTAGGCGTGGACTCCGAAGACGCGGTTGGTGTCGTCGGATCGGTGGTGCGTCCAGCTATAGCTCAGCGCATGCCCGAACGAGGCGTCGCAGTCGTTGCGCTGCACGGCGTCGCCCGGATCTTTGAAGATCTCCCAGCTCTTGACGTAGGGATGGAGCATGTCCTGAGACCCGAACGCCCACTTCGGCGGGGTCTGCGGGATGATCTGCCGGATCGCGTGGAACCGGTCGTCGTAATCGTTCAGGTACATCATCGAAGCGAGGATGACCTGCTTGGTCTGGGAGATCGAGGACGCCTTCTTCGCGGCCATCTTGGCCTGGGCGTACACGGGGAAGAGCATGGCCGCGAGAATCGCGATGATCGCGATGACGACCAGCAGTTCGATGAGCGTGAAGCCACCGTTGCGTTGGGAGGATTTCATCGTTGAGTAGTCCTTGGTGGGGTTTTGCCGTCCAGACTTGCGTCCAGACAACACCAGTATACAGGCTTGCGTCATCTTTTGGTGAATGCGTTCATCTTGCCCAGGATCCCCACGGGGGCTTGGCGCGCCGCGGCGTCGGTCATGAACGTGCCGACTCGGCTTCTCGCCTGCCAGCCCAGAGCGGCGGAGACGACTTTGAAAAAATCGTCCCAAAGGGTTGCCTTCGCAGGAAACCTGTGCTAGACTGTGTTCAGATTCGGGCGTCAGACCCGGACGAACATCGCCTAGGAGTAGGTTCATATGAAGCGTTTCGCCATCGCAGCCGTCGTTTCTGTTGTCGCGTCTTCGTCCTTTGGACAGACCATTTTCAACGATTTTGAAGCCGCCACCGTCGGCAATGCGGACATGTTCCGCCTGCCGAACTTCTCGGGCTCGACCAGCGGTCAGCTCGACACCGGCGGTCCGAACATCGCCCAAGTCGCGGCCGGCTTCGGCACCAACACGACCAACGTCCTTCAGGTCTCGTGGCAATTCACGGGCACGGGCAACTGGCTCCGCCTCACCACGTTCGGCGGAGCGCGCGTCCCAAATCCCCTGGTTGATCTCAACCAGCACCTGAAGTTCGACATCTACACCGATTCGCCGCTCCGGATCGCTCTCGGCATCCGGGAGACGGGCGGCACCGGGCCTGTCGGCGGCAACGGCGGTACCAGCGGCAACATCGAGTGGGTCGGCACGTCCACCACGATGAACAGCGCCACCCCCGCTGGCATGGGGGTGACCACGGGAAGCTGGAACACGGTTTCGGTCCATCTCAAAGGCGCCCCAGCCCTGGGTTTTGCGGGCGCGACGGTCAACGGCGTCCTTGATGGCGACTGGGGCGTGCTTGAACACATCGCGTTCCAAAAGGACGGCGCCGACGTCGGACCGCACACGGTGTACCTCGACAACTTCCGAGTGGACACGGTCCCGGAGCCCGGCACGATGATCGCCCTTGGCGCGGGCCTGGCCGCTCTCGCAGCGCAACGCCGCCGCAAGACCGCCTGAGGTCCTGCGCTCTAAAAGAAAGACCCCTCGCCTGGCGAGGGGTCTTTCTTTAGTCTGTCCGCTCCCTGTGTAGCATTGGGTACATTATGCCCATGTGGTTACATCATGTGGTCATCG
>JACFNW010000147.1 GCA_019454665.1 Fimbriimonadaceae bacterium
GCCAAACAGCAACCCGATGGGATGCTGTCTGACGACGATCTTGTCCAAGGACGCTCCTTAGCCGGCGGCGGTGGGCGCTTCGTGGTGTTCGAAGTGCTCGCTGGCCGCCTGAGTCAGCGTGGTGAAGTGGGCGCCCTTCATGCGGAAGTAGCGGATCGCGTGCTTCAGCGTCGCGGCGGAGTCGGTGTAATCGCGCATGCCGATGCAGATCACCTCGCGGTCTATGTTGGCCTCGAAGATCTCCTTGCACGCGTCGAAGCCCAGGTCGAGATAGGCGTGCTTGCCCTCGTGGACGGCCACGGGAATATGCAGGAGCCGGTTCTTGCCCTCGACCTTCAGGTCGTCGGCGCTGCTGTGGTAGGGCTCGTGCGGCGCGCCGTTCCAGTCCACGAACATGCGGTATTCGGCGTCCGGGATCACCGAGCTGTCCACCAGAATGCCGATGTCCTCCAGGTGCGGGATGTCGCTGGGCAGCAGTGCGAACGCTCCGGCGCGGAACGCGGTGGCCTTGACCAGGTGGGATTTCAGGGTGTCCTTGGCGATGCGGATGACGTTGCCCCGCTCCTTGGGGTCCTCGATGTAGCCGCGCTCGTTCTCGAAGTTCACCTTCATGCCGATCTCGTGCCAGTTCGGGATCTTGTGGATGAACTCGCGGTAGTACAGGTTGGTGTTGCTGCTGGCGTCCTTCATCGAGACGTGGATCAGCCACGTCGCGGGAACGAACTCGGACTCGAGGACTTCGATGTACTCGGGAGTGAAGCACCGATCGTGATGGGCGCCTTCGCAATCAATCGTGAAAACAACATTTGGCATGGTTAGGGATGCTCCTGGACCTCGCACCGCCCGTCGGCGTCCACCTCGAAGGTGACTGTTCTGCCGAGGACGTGAAACCGTTTGAACACGACGCGCCTCCACTCAGGCGGGAGATTCGGTCGAAGGGTGAGCCATTGTCCACCTTTGAGTTGTTTCGACCAGTTCGCATCGGGGTCCTGCCGAGAGTCTATCCTAAACCCGCCGAAGCCGTAAAGGACGGTCTGCAAACAACCGCCCGCGCCGGTCAAAAAGTACGTCACGTCCTTCCTCCGCTTCTCGCTGAACAGCATCAGCGGGTGCTGGGTGAAGTCGCCCCAGCTCATGCGCCAGGTTTCGTACGCCCGCTGCCTCTCGCCGAGTCGAGCCCAGATGAGGGCGTGGACCGAGTCGCTCATGGCCGGGCCGTTGGCCGTCACCTTGCCGGCGAAGCGCTCCATCATCGCGAGGGCCTCCGCCTCGGCCTCGGGATGCTGCAGGGGGTAGATCGCGAGGACGGCGGCGGCTTGCTTGTAACTCTTCAGCCCATCGTTGTCATAAGTAAGAAACGTGCTGGAATCGCGCGGCAACTTGTACCGAACGTCACTCCCCGAGCGTCGGACCACCCACTCGGCGAGAAGGTTGGTGTACAGGTCGTTGTCGCCGATGTGGAACTCGTCGGGCGACATCGTGTTCTTGATCTCCTTCGCTTCGGGCGGCCCTTCGCTTCGCAGGTCGAAGAACCTGGCGCCCTCGCGAAGGACGCTTTGTACCGGCGATTCGTCCACCAGCCCCAACGAGGTCGCCAGTCCGAGCGCCCACAGCACCGATCCTGTGATGTGGTGCTGCTTGCGCGATTCGCCAGGGACCGTTTCCCGCCCGGTCACCGAGGACTCCCAGGGGAACTTGACGCCGCCCGCTAGACCCCCGCCTCCCGCTGCGGCCGCGACCCACTCGTCGGCCTCCCGCTTAGCGGCTTGGGCCAACGCCAGGCGATAGTTCGGGATGATCGCGGCCCGGTCGGGAGCGAGGAGCGCCATCGCGGGGAACACCCAGATGTCGGCATCCCAGAACACGTGTCCGTTGTAGGTCTGCCCGCTCAGGCCGAGCGGCGAGACGCCCATGGGCACCTCGCGATGCGTCTCGGGGTTCATGCTGGCCGACAAGTAGAACATGAACGAGCGCACGGCCTGCTGGTCTTCGACGGGCCCGTCAATCTCGATGTCGGTCTCCCAGCGCTTGGCCCACGCCTCGGTCGAAGCCGCGAGTACCTCGTCGAACGACAGCTTCGGCAACTCCTCGGTCGGAGCGCCCTCGCGCGAGCCTCGAACCAGGGCGATCTTGCGAACGGAAGGCTCGAAGTCGCATACAGCCACACGCTCGAACGTGAGGTCGCGCACGGTGAAGTAGTACTTGCGCAGTCGGCCGGGCATCGAACCCGCGAAGCGGCCGGACGTCCTCGTAAACACCTTCACCTCGCCCTGGGGCAGTTCGTAGCGGTCGCCGCCCCCCGGCGCGCCCTTGGCTTCGGCGAGATGGGCGATGCTGGCCTCGATGGGCTCTTCGGTGGCGGCCACGACCTCCCACCGCTCGGCGGCGATGGGCAGATCGGGATGCAAGACCGTCGTGCACAGGAACCGGATGGGCTCGCCGCTCGGCCCCTCCACCGAGAACGACGTGGTCATCGCGCCGGACTTCATGTCGAGCACTTGCTCGTATGCGATCAGGTCGCCCGTCGAGACGGGCTTGTCGCCCAGACTCCACTGAACGCCGAGGGGGTTGGGCAGGGCCTCGATCTTCTCTTCGCCTTCGGTCTGGTAGGCGTGCGCCGCGAAGGCAGGGAGCGAGGTTTCGCCCTCCCATCCCGAGGCGAGCCGGTTCAGGCGAACACCGATCCAGCCGTTGGTGAGGAAAGCGGGCGTCGTTTGAGTGGGGTCGGTGCATACCAGCCGCCACGGGTCGGCGGGCGCTGTGGGCCACGTCCGGGCCTTGGTCTCGGGCGGCTTGGCGCAACCCGAGAGCCCGATCAGGGCCAGGGCCAGCAACGCGGAGAGGGCGAGAGGTCGCACCAGACAGATTGTAGATCAACCGCCAGCCGTTTCTTGAGCGACGGAAGGGACACTTCGTCCACCCGTGGGGATATCATGGCGACAAGCATGTCCGATGCCGCCGTGCCTGAACGCCGTTCGTCGCGCCCTTGGGGGTTCGTCCCGCTTCTCTACTTTCTCGAAAGCATCCCCTATGTCGTCGTCACGACGATGTCGGTGGTGATGTACAAGAAGCTTGGCGTAGGCAATGAACAAATCGGCCTTTGGACCAGCCTGATCGCATGGCCCTGGACGCTCAAGATGCTGTGGGGGCCGATGGTGGATGTGAACTCCACCAAGCGCAAGTGGATCATCGGCACCCAGATGCTCATGATCGTGGCGATGGGCATTGCAGCCTACGCCATCGGTTTGCCCAACTTTCTGGCCGCAACCTTGATCTGTTTTGTCGCGATGGCCATGCTTTCGGCCACGCACGACATCGCCGCCGACGGCTTCTATCTGCTCGCCCTTGGAGAGAAGGACCAGGCGTTCTTCGTCGGCGTTCGGAGCACGTTCTACCGTCTCGGGACCATCTTCGCCAACGGCTTTTTGGTGTACATGGCGGGCCAGTTGGAGACGATCACGAACGCGACCCGGTTCATCACGGTCGAGAACCACCGGGCGTTTGTTGCCGAGCATCCCGCCGCCAACCCGCTCGTGGGGTTGTGGTACGGCATCGCCGGGGTTTGGGCAGGATTGGGCGATGCCGTCGGCAACTTCCTCAAATCGCTCTATCTGATGGCCGCGCCGATCGTGCCCGAGCAGATCCCGCGCGCGTGGTTCGTCGCGCTCTCGTTCGGCATCGCGGTCTACGCGTTCGCGTTCGTCTTGAACCTGTTCGTCATGCCGAGACCCGCCGCCGACCGGCTGCGAAAGCCAACGATTTGGACGCATTTGCTGGGCGAGTTTGGACAAATCCTGCTCATGGTGACCGGCATCCTGCTGTTCGCACAGCAGGTCCATTTGCTCTACAAGGTGCTCGAGTGTGCCGTCACGGGCCGCTGGAGCGTGTTCGAGGCCGAGGTACGGCCGCTGTTCAATCTCGGCGCCATCGTCGGGACGCCTTTCTGGTTGGAACAGGCCGTCGCAATGGCCTGGGTGGGCGGCGCGTGGTTCTCGACGCGTCAGCTGTTCGGCAAGATCGGCATGGGTCCGGCGGCGAAGTCGTTTTTCGCGCAGCACAAGATCGGCTGGATTCTGGCTTTCGTTCTGTTCTATCGCTTCGGCGAGATCATGATCGGCAAGATGTCTGGGCCCTTCCTGCTCGACCCCGTCGAGAAGGGTGGCCTGGCCGTGCCCACCGCCACGGTCGGCACCATCACGGGCATGTGGGGCGTGTTGGGTCTGGTCTTCGGCGGCATCTTGGGCGGAATGGTGATCGCGAAGTTCGGCATCAAGAAGTGCCTGTGGCCGATGGTGCTGGCCCTGAACGTGCCCAACCTGCTCTACGTGTGGGCCGCAGCCAACCTGCCGCAACGGGTCGCCGACGCACCGCAGTACACGCATCAGATGGTGCAGTGGCTCATCTTCGTGGACCAGTTCGGCTACGGGTTCGGGTTCAGCGCCTACATGGTGTATCTCATGTTCATCGCGCAGGGGACCGAGTTCGAGACCTCGCACTACGCGATCGCGACGGGCCTGATGGCGCTCGGCGCGATGATCAGCGGCATCGTGAGCGGCTACACCCAAGGGGCGCTGGCCAGCATGTTCCCCTCGGCGGGTGGCTACCTGCCTTTCTTCATCGCCGTGTGCTTCTGCACCATCCCCGGCATGATCACGCTGCTGTTCATCCCTATGGACCGCGCCGACATCCGCAAGGCGCCCATCGAACTCGACTGATCGTTGGGTTATAGTGGTCTGATGCGCAGCTTTCCTCGGTTCGTGTTCTTGATCGCCGTTGCGGGCCTCTTGGTGGGCTGCGGAGGCAGCGGCGGCTCTTCGAGCGACGCCGCCCCGTTTGCGGGCTTCTATCGCGCCGCTTACAACCGCGCCGAGGGCACCGTGCTTGTTCATGTGCGCGACAATGGCGACATCGAGGTCGTGGTGAACGACGGCGATCAGGGCACGTTCGCGGGTAGCGGACGCATCCAAGAGCACAACGGGCTGGACGTCGCGTGCACGGGCCCCGCCGGTCGCACGGTACGCGTCGTGGGAACGCTCAGCGGGTCGGGGGCGGGACGCATCGCGCACGGCACCGTGGCGGGCGCGTTCGCGACCGGCTACACGGCGACGTTCGTGGCTGCGCCGGGACGGTCGGTCTTTGAGGGCGAGTACGAAGGCGCGTTCCAAGGTACGGCCGAAGGCACCTGGCGCGTCGAGGTAAACGCCACAGGGCACGCCGTGGGCATGGTCCATCCCAGCACAGGCGGGGCATTCGCGATGAGCGGTACCGTCGGTCCCACCGGCTTGACGACGCTGCTCGGCTCGGACCCGACTCCCATCGGGCAAGTCCGCTTCACGGGCCGGTTTGTTCTGGTGCCTGGTGGGGCGACGGCTGCCGGCGTATGGACGACGGCGACGGGTTCAGGGCAATGGGCCGGTGGGCGGGCTGCGTTCGCAGTCGGCGACCCGAACTGACTCACTCGCTCTCGTTGCGATCCAAAAGGGCTTCTGGATTCAGCACGGTGAGGTGACGCCGCCGCATCTCCACCCAACCCAGTTTGATCCAGCGGCTGAGCACGCGGATCGTGGTTTCCACGGTCGTCCCCGCCATTTCGGCCAGGTCCGAACGAGTCAGGGGCACGGCGACGGTGGTGCCCGTCTCGTGGCGCACGCCGAACGAATCGGCAAGCAACAGGACCACCGAAGCCAATCGCTGCTCCACTTTGCCCAACGTGAGGCGGGCCATCATGTCGTGGGCGCGGCGCAACCGGGGGGCCATGGTGTGCAGGACTTCGTCGCGCAACAGGCCGTCGCTGTTGTAGAGTTCGCGCATCAGCCCGGCGGGGACCTTGAGATACCACGTGGGCGATACCGCGATCGCGGTGAGGGGGTAGGCATGACCCTCGATGACGGCCAGCAGACCGATCGTGTGCCCCGGCCCAGCGATGTCCACGGTCACGGCGGTGCCTTGGGCAGCCGTACGCACCAGTTTCACGTAGCCAGATGCCAAGGTCGCCGAGAAGCGGCTGTCCGAACCGGCGAACCAGATGACCTCGCCTCGGTCCGCGTAGGCGACGAACGCCTCGGTCAAGAGTCGCTCCCGTGACTCGCCTGCCAGTCGGCCGAACACCCCGCTTTGTTCGATACAAGCGACGATGGAAGGGCGGTCA
>JACFNW010000148.1 GCA_019454665.1 Fimbriimonadaceae bacterium
CTCCGTGGGGCGACCAAAGCCTGATCGCCGACATCGTGAGGGGCGGGGCGACGGGCGTCAAGGGGTATGTGAGCGAGCCGTTCACATTCGCCCTTTGCCGCCCCGATGTGCTGCTCGATCGCTACACGCGAGGCTTCAACCTGGCCGAGAGCTTCTACTGCGCCTCGCCGGTCATCAAGTGGAAGGACATCGTGCTGGGCGATCCGCTGTGCGCGCCTTACGCCGAGGATTGAACAAGCGCCTCGCGCACTTGGCCGACGCATGCCGCCACGTCCGCCTTGATCTGGCACTCCCAGAACACCAACACGCGAAAGCCCAAGGCGGTCAGTTCGGACTCGACGCGGGCATGACGGTCTCGGTTGGTTTCGATCTTGGCTTGCCAGTACTCGCGGTTGTGTTTGGGCAGCCGGTAGCGGCCGCAGTGCGGGCATCCGTGCCAGAAGCACCCGTGCAGGAACACCGCCACCTTGCGGCCTGCCCACGAGACGTCCGGCTTGCCCGGGATGCGGCGCGCGTGGATGCGATAGCCGAGCAACCCTTGCTCGCGGAGCGCACGGCGGAAATCGGTCTCCAGCGAGGTGTTCTTGCCCTTGTTGCGCACCATCGAGCGGCGCGTGGCCTCGGCCACGACGCCGAAGTCGGGTTTGGGCTTTGGGTAACGCACAGGCGTTTCGCCGGGCATGGCGCTTCTATTGTGGCGCTAGAGCGGCAGAAGCCGTTCGATGGGCGAACTGCCTTGTGCCCCGATGACCTCAGCGCACCAATGTCTGACGCGCCAGATTCTCACAAGAACTCCCGAGGGAGGGCTCAGAAGCGCTCAACTTGTGATAGAGTCTATGTATGTTTCAACGCTTGCTCATGTCTCTCGTCTTTGCTGCGGCTTCCACTGCACTTTGCCAGCCCGTACCGCTTTGCGAGACTCCTTGATTCGCGCAACTCGGACGATGAACCCGCGTCCCCTTCCCAACACCGGCAACCGGAGACAAACCTGCGGCTTCACCTTGGTGGAGGTGCTCGTCGTCCTAGGTGTCATCATGGTCCTAGCTGCCATCGGCTTCGGAGCCTATCGCAGCGGAGTTCTTTCGGCGAAGGTCGCATCGGACTCGAACGCCCTCAGGCAAATCGGCCTTGCGCGGGCCCTCTACGAGGAGGATTCTGGGCCGATGCGCAACTTGTTGGTGGATCACCTGGTCGCGACCAAGCATGTCGACGCTGCACTGGTTTCCGGCCTCGCAGACCCAAGTCGAGATGGCTATTCGAACGCCTTCCGAGAGTACCGCAGAGGTTCCAATCCAAGTCGTGTCACCCGCATTCCGGCGCCTGCTGGTTTTCGCGTCAGCTTCATCAGCATAGGTGATTTCGGGCCTTCCGAAGGCATGCTGGCCCCGAGAGATGGCGACAGGTACTCAGGTTGGCTGGTTAGTCCCGCTCATGGGAAATCCTTCGACCGTCAGTTGGAGTTCTTTAAGGGCCGGTATCTCCGCCTCTGCAATGATGGCGCGGTCGTGTCAAGGGAGTTTCTTTGGCATTGGATCAAGGTGGAAGGAGAGGAGCAGTACGCCCACAGCGTGAGTGCGATGTTTGTGGACCGCGATTCAGGGCAGGGGCCTTGAACCTGTGAACACCGCCGCTAGGAACGCATGGTTCCCCTTCGCCTTCGCTGCCATCTCACCAGCACTGTTCGTCGGATTGCGGTTCGCCACGCTGTTCGTTCAACACAAGATCGGTCTTGACGATCGAGGAGGCTATCGAACTTGGTGGCCGAGTGCGGACGCTCTCGCTCTTTCGAGCGTGCTCTTCTTCGTGTGCCTGTTCGTCGGCTTCTTGGCGAAGAGACATCCAAACCGAGCACCGCTCTATGTGACGGCTTGGATCGCCGGTCCTTACATCGCCATCATGCTCATTGCCATGGTAGCCGGCCGGGCAGAGCCACTGACATTCCTTCGCAATCTACTCCGCTTTGGCTTGGACCTCGTGTTTCACATCGGACTGGTCAGTGTGCTCGGATGGCACCTAGCGAACCGTGTTTGCTCAACAGACAAAGACGGCTGAGGCGTCAGAGCGGCAGGAGCCGGTTTTGGACGGACCAGCCGCTCGATGAGCGCACGACCTTGATCTTGCCGACGAACCGCCCGTGCGAGCCGGTCTGGCAGATCGAGACTCGGCCGATCACCTCGGGGGATTCCAGCACGTCGTGCGAGTGGCCGCCGAGGATCAGGTCGAGTTCGGGGCACGCCTCGGCCAGCCGACGGTCCTGGGGCAGCCCGATGTGGGTGAGGGCGATGAGCAGGTCGCACTCGGGGCGGAGCGCCGCAGCGACTTCGCGGGCCGCCTCGATCGGTTGGGTCCACTCGTACTGGCTGGCCGGATAGAGCGTCATGCGGCGCGTGGCGATGGGCACCATCACGCCGAACACCCCCACGCGCACGCCACGGACCTCGAAGCACTGCGAACGCGCGAAGACGGACACGCCCGATTTGTCGAACCAGTTGGCGCAGAGGATGGGGTGCGAGGCGCCGGCGAACTTGGCCCTCATGCCCACGGCCAACGGGTGCGATTCGCGGTTGCCGGGCACGCTGGCCGTACAGTCGAGCGCCTGGAGGTGTGCCCACGCAGGGTCGGGCGAGACCGGGATGGCGAGGTTGCCGCACTTGATGGCGTCGCCGCAATCGAAGTAGAGGTCGGCTTCTTCGCGAAGGCTCTTCAGCAAGCCGAAACGACGTTCGTTCAGTTTGCCGTGGAAGTCGTTGGTGTGGAGGATCCGGAGCGCTGGCAACGCGTCACTTGAGCCTGTTGCCGACGATGTCGAGGACGATCATCAGCACCATGAACGAGCCGCCCAAGATGATGGTCAGCCGCGAGACGAAGTCGTCGAACCCGGCCTTGCCCTTGAACGTGGTGCGGACGCCGCCGCCGCCAGACATCGCATCTCCCTTGCCCATCAACAGCACGATGAGCGTGAACATGACGGCGACCACAATCGCCAGAATCAAGAGGGCGGTGTACCAGAACTGCATCAGGCGTTCTTGTCTCGGAAGCCGGGGAGCCGCCGACCCTTGTAATAGCCCTCGGGGCTGGCGTGGTGGCGCAGTTTGTGCGAGGAGCCGCCGACCTGCTTGTTCACTTCGACCTCGGGGAGATCGGTCGTGTAGTGCGTTCGGCGCAGAGCGGTCCGCTGGTGACTGTGACGGCGTTTCGGATTCGGCATGGGGAAAACCTCGTGGGCGGGGCGGTTACTTCTTCTCGCGGTGGAGCGTGTGCTTGCGCAGGTTCTTGTTGTACTTCATCAGTTCCAAGCGGCCCTGCGTGTTGCGCTTGTTCTTGGTGGTCGTGTAATAGCTCTTGCCGTCCTCGGTGCAAACGAGACGGATGATTTCGCGAGCTTCGCCTTTCTTCGCCATGGTGGGTCACCTTCCACCGCCCCGAGTGTAGGGATGGGAGCGGCAGGAAAGCCTAAGAAGTATGCCCCATCCGCCCCCGGGAATGCAAGGACCTTCGGACGGTCCTACGGGACACTGCCGGCCGGGAGCAGCCTGAGACGACGCTGGGGCTCTTGGCCGACGCTCTCGCTGGGGATGCGGCGGCTCTCGGCCACCTGGTGCTGCATCTTGCGGATCGGCCCCGGCTGAGGCGCGAGATCGTACGGCTTGCCGCTCTGGGAAACCACCTCGATGGCCTGCAAGACCTCCTCCATCGCCGCCGACTCGGACTCCGGGCCGCTGCTCGACCGGCGCATGATCTCGTCCAGTCCCGCGAGAATCTGAGTGAACGCGTTCGATTTGATCGTCACGGTCGGCACGGGGCGACCGGAGGCGTCTCGAATCTTGCGCTGCCGGCCCGTGGTCCCGTTGCGCATGGCCATCACGACGTCGGATTGCGTGGGGTCGGTGCTGATGCTGGCCTCGATGCGCTTCTCGCGGATCGCGCGCTCCAGCCGAGTCCGTGCGATGCCGTACGGGTAGATCCGCAGACCGATTCGCTGCGGGGGTTCCGGGTCGCGGGGCGGCCTCTCTTCCTCGGTGTGCTGGGCAGCGACCGATCGCGTGGGCTTGGGCGGCAAAGGCTCGAACAACGGGCGCGAGAGCACCTGGGCCATGGCCTCGTTGTGCTCTTCCTGAACCACCTCGAACTCGCCGTTGGTGTTGCGGACTCGAATCTCGGGGCGAGGCGTCAAGCCCCTCAAGACGAGGTCCACGGTCTTCTGCACGTTGTGATGAACGGCCAGGCGATCGAAGTCCACGAGTTCGATGACCACGTCGAACGTCGGGGGCGCCTTGCGCTCCAGAACGGTCTTCTGCGTGCCTCGTCGCCGCGCCTCGTCGTCGCTGAGCGTGACGGCCTGGATGCCGCCGATCAGGTCCGAGAGCGTAGGGTTCAGCATCAAGTTCTCGAGCGTCTGCCCGTGAGCCGTGCCGATGAGTTGGACGCCGCGTTCGGCGATCGTCCGGGCGGCCTGGGCCTCCATCTCGTTCCCGATTTCATCAATGACGATGACCTCGGGCATGTGGTTCTCGACGGCCTCGATCATCACCTGATGCTGGTCGGCCGCGTGGCGCACCTGCATGCGGCGGGCGCTGCCGATGCCCATGTGGGGCACGTCGCCATCGCCGGCGATCTCGTTCGACGTGTCCACGATGACGACCCGCCGCTGCACCTCGTCGGCGAGCACTCGGGCCACCTCCCGGAGTTTGGTGGTCTTGCCCGTGCCCGGCTTGCCCAGCAAGAGGATGCTCTTGCCCGAGCGGATGATGTCGTCAATGATGTCAATCGTGCCTTCAAGCGCGCGTCCGACGCGGCACGTCAAGCCCACGATCTTGCCCTGGCGGTTGCGGATGCACGAGATGCGGTGGAGCGTGCGCTCGATGCCGGCGCGGTTATCGCTCCCGAACTCGCCGATGGACTTGATCACGAACTCGATGTCGCGCTCGGTCACCTGCAGGTCGGGGAATCGGATGCCGGCGCCGATGTAGCGCGCCTCGGCCGGCCGGCCATAGTCGAGCACCACCTCGACGAGCGTTTCGACGGGTGGTCCATCCTCGAGGCGTTCACGCACGGAGGCGGGGAGAATCTCAAGGAACAGGGCGAGGTCCTGCTGAATGCGGGTCATTTGGAAGAAGGGTTTGGGCGTGTGCGCCCAAACCTACCCTAACACCATACACGTTCCGGCGGGTCCCAAAGTGTCGGAAGGTCCCATCGAATCCCGTTCCTTAATCTGGCTCCGAGGGTGGTTTGCGGTCGCGGAACGCTCGGGCTTTCTCCTGCAAGTGGCGGAAGTAGTCGGTCTCCGTGATCTCGGCGACCTGCTGCGACTTCTTGGCGTCGTCCACTTCGACGCGCAACGCCTCGACCTGCCGTTGGAGTCTCGCTTCGCGCTCGCGTACCTCGCGCGCCATGCTTCCGAACATCCGCGCCATCGCGCCGAGTTCGTCGGTTCGCACCTGAATCTCGCTCAGGTCCACGGCATCGAACGAGCCCGCCTCGATGGCCGCCGCCGCGTGCGTGACCTGCTGCACGGCAGCCAAGAACGCCTTCTCGGTGTCCCGCGTGCGCTTCTTTTGCAGGCACGTGGTGATTCTCGCGCGGAGCAGGACAGGGTTGAACGGCTTCGGCAGGTAGTCCTCCGCGCCGCGTTCGACGCAGCGGACGACGCTTTCCACTTCGTCCACGGCGGAGATCATGAGCACGGGCGTTTCCGAGTGCGTGGGGTGACGACGGATGGCTTCCAGCGTCTGGTAGCCGTCCATCTCCGGCATCATGATGTCCAGCAACACGACTTCGATGTCTTCAGCGTCCAGCACTTGGAGGGCATGGCGTCCGTTCTCGGCCAGCCACACCGTGTGCCCCTGGCGCTCGAGATGCCGTTTCAGCACGTCGCGGTTTTCCTCCACGTCGTCCACGGCCAAGATGCGTCCGCTTGGGCCTTGTCTCGCCGATTCCACGGGTGCTGGCCCGGGCCGCTTGGATGGAGCCGGGGCATTGCGCGTCGGCTCGCCATCGGCGAACGCGTCTTCGATCATGCCGAGCAGTTTGAGGCCGGCGGCGCGGATGCGCTCGAGGTCGCCCACAAACGGCTGCGGCACCTCGTCGAGGAGCATCTCGCTGTAG
>JACFNW010000149.1 GCA_019454665.1 Fimbriimonadaceae bacterium
CGCCAATTCCACTCTTTGCACGCACAGATGCGCACATCCCCTTAGTCTTCAAAGCGAAGTGAGGCGATCAGCCGCCCATCGCCATGCGGCCGCCGGCGCCGCGACGCATGCCGCCGGCACCTGCGCCCGAGCCGCCCGCGCGAGCGGAGCCGCCGGGGAGGGCGTTGCTCATGGTCACGTTCGCCGCAGGTTCGGGAACGGTGTCGGTGGGGACGGCCGTCGGGGCCGCAGGCTTCGAAACCGTCGGGCGCGTGAACGCCATGACCACGGTCGCAATCACAAAGACCAAGGCCGCCGATCCAAAAACGATCCAGTTCAGTTGCTTGTCGCTCAATGCACGTACTCCTTGATGTGTCTAGTTTAGACGACGCCTGGGGCCCGATCGTCACGCTCTAATGCCGGAAGTGGCGGACGCCGGTGAAAGCCATCGCGATGCCCGCCGCATCGGCCGCCGCGATCACTTCCTCGTCCTTCTTGCTGCCGCCGGGTTGGACGATCGCCCGGATGCCCGCCGCCTGCGCCGTCAGGACGCTGTCGGGGAACGGAAAGAACGCGTCGCTGGCCAGGGCGCACTCGCCCACCCGCTCTCCCGCCTGCTCGATGGCCAGGCGGACCGATTGCACGCGGTTCATCTGCCCGGCGCCCGTCCCGAGCAACTGCCGCCCCGTCCCGACCACGATCGCGTTCGACTTGACGTGTTGCACGATCGACCACAGAAACCGCATCGCGGCCAACTCGTCCGGAGTCGGCTGCCGCTGGGTGACGATGCGCCAATCGGTTCCGGGGTCTTCGTCCGAATCCTGCACCAGCCAACCGCCCCGGATCGCGCGCACCATAGGCTCTGCCACGGGTCGCGGCAGGGGCGCGGCCAGCAGGCGGACGTTCTGTCCCCAGCCCGCGCGGTTGGCGAAGATGGCTTGGGCTTCCTGGGTGAAGGATGTGGCGATGACCACCTCCAAAAAGTTGCCCTTTTCGGCCATGGCTTCGGCGGCGAAGGTATCCACTTCCCCGTGAAACGCGGCGATCCCGCCGAACGCCGAGACGGGGTCGGCTTCCCTCGCCAAGCGGTAACTTGCGCCCAGATCTTCCCCCACGGCCGCACCACACGGGTTGCCGTGCTTGACGACCACACACGCGCCCCGCGGAAGGTCGGCGGCAAGCTCCCAAGCCGCATCCGCATCCAACAAGTTGTTGTAGCTGAGTTCCTTGCCCCAAAGTTGAATGGATCGCGCGATGCCGTGATGCGCAAGCGGGTCGGTGTAGAGCGCTCCGGTCTGATGCGGGTTCTCGCCGTAGCGCAACGCCAGGGCACGCCTTCCGCCGACGGTCAAGGTCTCCTGATAGGGGTTCCCGCCGGTCTTTGCGGTGAGGTATCGCGCCACCATCGAATCGTAGTAGGCCGTGTGCCGGAACGCCTTGGCCGCCATCCGACGTCGGAACTCGGGGTCCTCGCGGCGCTGCAGCGCCTCCTCGTAATCGGCGGGGTCCACCAGCACCAACACGTCGCCGTGGTTCTTGGCCGCCGCGCGGACCATCGAGGGGCCACCGATGTCGATGTTCTCGATGCAGGTCTCGAAGTCCGCACCCGAACGAACGGTCTCCTCGAACGGGTAGAGGTTGACCACGACCACGTCTATCGGCTCGAGCCCGTGGGAGGCCATCGCCGCCATGTGCCCCTCGTTCGAACGGATCGCCAGGAGTCCGCCGTGAATCCGAGGGTGTAGCGTTTTGACCCGCCCATCCATGATCTCGGGGAAGCCCGTGTGCTCGGCGACGTCTCGGACTTCGAGCCCTGCTTCCCGGAGCGCACGGGCTGTGCCGCCGGTCGAAAGGAGCCCGAGTCCGTCCGCGGACAGAGCCCGCGCCAATTCGACTGCTCCTCGTTTGTCGGTGACGGAAAAGAGCGCCCAGCGCCTCAACGATTCCCCCCGCCAGCGCCCACGGGCACGGAGGTCGCGGAACCGCCGGTGGTCGCCGATGCGGTGGGAGGAGGGACGTCGGGTTGTCTGATCTTCACATCAATGGACTTGGTGACCTCTCGGCCTCGCTCGTCCGCGGCCTTGAGGATGAACGTCGTGTCCCTGAAGACTTGGAACACCTGGGCCCCGTTGGCCGGAGGCACGGGATACTCGACGCCGTTTTCGAGCACCCAGAGCTTCACGGTGTTGTAGACCTCCCAGGTAAGCACGACGTCGCCGCCTTCTGGGCCGAGTTCCTTGGGGTCGGCGTCGAACTTCCAGATGTTCGCCAGCGAGACGTTGGGCGCGGGCTTCACGTTCACTTTGAAGTCGCGCTTCGTTTGCTGGCCATCGGCGTTCGAGGCGACGAGGATGTAGGTGATCTCGCCCGAGCGGTTGGGAACGATCTCTCGTTCGTTGACGGCCAGATTGAGTTCGGTGTTCACGGGTTCCAGGACGAGTTTGGTCACGCTGGGGCCCACGCGATAGCGGATCGTGAGCGCTTGCCCCTCTTCGACTTCAGCCGGCACGATTTCGAACGCGGTGATCGTGGGCGGCGCGGCTCGTTCACGCGCCTTGATCTCGAACGAAGCCGTACGCGGGTGGCTGCGGTTGCCGTCTCGAACCGCGACGGCTTTGATCACGCCGGCGCGGTCAACTTCCAAATCGTAAGTTCCCGTAGGCATTCCTGTATAGAACAGGCGGTCATCCAAGTACAGCTCCACGTTGGCCGCATGGGAGGCCGACCAGGAAACCTTGAGCGGCTCGCCTTCGGGCACCTCGCGTGTCGAGAGGACCAAGGTCTCCATCCTCGGCGCTTTGGGAAAGATGGTCCACCAACCGATGGCCAACATCAGGCAGAGGATGGTCAGGACAAACGAGCCTGGCGAAAAGAGGGCGCGTTGCTCGAGTTGCCCTTGCGCCGCGCACGCCACGTTCGGGGTGTTGACGCTGCGGCCCGTGATCGTAAAGCCGTACAGCCGGGGGTTGGCGAGCAGCCGCCCCGTGGTGGCCGAGACCTCGGCGCCGATGGAGACCTGCTGGCCGGCCGTCAGCGGGATCTGCTCCTGCTCGAAGCTGAAAGCGCACATGTTCTGGGGGTCGGACCCCGTCAGTTGGACCGTATGGTCCGTGTTCCCCAGGTTCATCACGGTGAGCGAGAACGGGTAGCCGCGCTTCAATCCGCCAACGCGCCCACGCTTGGGCGAGAGTTCCATGCTGAGGTGGTGGAACGGCTTGACATGGAGGATCGAGGCGACCTCCTTGGCCTCCCCGGTCTCCAGCGAACGCACGCGAACCGTAAACGGATACTCGCCGTGGATGCTCTCGGAGACGCGCGGCGGCTTGAACACCACCTTGTGGGTGACCGCCTCACCTTCGGCGAGGCCGAAGACAGGTACGGGAATGGCGACCCACTCGTGGTCCACGCCCAACACCTCCAACTCCATCTGCTGGGGGTCGGAGGACCGGTTCGCGATTTCGACCTCGAGGGTTGATGCCACACCAGGGTCTACGTCCACGCTTGCGGTGCGCAGGCTCAAGTCGAAACTCATCGGTCCCAAGTTTAGCAGATGCCCCGATGGGTGCTCAGAACCCGATGCCCGTCCCACCGATCGCCTGCCCCCGCTGGCCGATGCCGAAGCCAGAATCGTAGGGCAGCGCCTTCAGCCGGAAGAACAACGCGTACTCGGTGCCCGACCGGAAGCCGACTTGGTTGTCGCGCACCTGAAGGATCGCCTCCCAACAGTGAAGGTCGAGCGTGAACTGAAGCTGCGCGGATTCCACCTTCTTGAGGAAGCCGTTGTAGGCGAGCACCGCCGTCGTCTTGACTCGTCCGGTCTTGAGCGCGTCCACGTAGAGGTTGGCGTTGCCCCAGACGTGGCGGATGGGGTCGTACCGCGCGGATGCCGTGACGAAGGTGGCTCCCGCTTGCCACGACGCGTCGAGCGTCACGTTCGTCCATGCCGTGCGCAACGGGTCGTAGCTTGCGAGCGAACGGAGCATGAACCAATCGGCCGGCGTCCACTCGGTGCGGATTCCCACCGTCTGCCAGGGCACCACGCTCCGCTCGGCCTGTCGCAGGTCGTAGCCCGTTTGGACCGCGAACGACCAGGCGCGCGACGGGCGGGCCGTGAGGTCGAGCGAGAACAGGTCCGTGCGACCCGTTTGATCCACTTGGAGCGGCGTATACCCCTGCGATCGCAGGTAGGTGTAGCGCGCGTTGAACGTGGAATCCTTGCCGAACCGGTAACTGAAGCGCGGCGTGAGGTTGAGCGTCCACATGGCAGTGCCGTCGCTGTAGATGCCTTGCCGGAAGCGAGCGCCGTAGTCCACGCGCGCGCGGCTGGTGCCCCGGTCGGACTTGTCCAAGCGGAAGTCGAACGCCGACCGCGTGACGCGGTCGCGCGTTCTCCCGTCGGCGAACTCGCCCACCGAAACCTCGGCGCGAAACGGGAAGGCATCAGCCGCCGAGCGCGAGAGCAGCCTTCTAGCCTCGGAGCGCAACGCGAAGACAGGCGTCCGATCCGACGAGCTGAAAAAACCCAAGTTTTCGCCCACAGGGATGGCGCGAACGTACTCGATCTCTGCGGTCGCTTTGTCCAGCTCGTGCTGCCCTCGGACCTTGAGGTCCACTTGGTCGCGGCGGATCGGCTCGCCGCCCGCCGAACCGCTGGACGATTCAGACCACAGGACATCCACCGACGTCTGCGTCTTCGACCCGAACCGGCGCTGATCGCTGATCCCGTAGGACGCTTGAGAGAACGAGAAGCCCACGCTTGAATAGGTGTTGCGCGAGTAGGTGAGGCGCGTCGAGCCCTGCCGTTGGGGCACTTGCAGGCTAGCCGTCGTCCGTTCCTGGGTCGAGCCGGGTGCGGTCAGGTAGTTGTTCTTCTCGTAGGTGTTGGCGATCTGGAACGTGCTGGTGCCCCAGCGTTGACGGTGGTCGTTGGAGAACTGGAACGTGGAGGGCGTGTTCGAGATACCGTACACGCGGGCAAAGCCCTCCATGTCGCGCCGCTGATAGCCCACCTCCGCACCTAGGCCGACGCCCAGCTTGCTGAAGTAGTCAATGAGATACGTCAGCCGGTCGCCTTCGCGCACCGGGACCGACCACCGCGTCTTGATGAAGAACCCCTCGTCGCGCGATTGGCCCACCTCGGGCGTGAAACTGGACCGCTGGTCCAGAGGGATATCCACGAACGGCACCACGAACAGCCGCGTGTCGAACAGCCGAAACTCCACGTTGCGCAACAGGATCCGGTCGTTCGGAATGAGCGTCCCCGACTTGGCCCGCAGTTCGTAATGCGGCAGGGGGAGTTCGCAGCTCGTCAGCTTGGTCCGCGTCCCGTCGAGGCGCGTCTCGCCACCGCCGATGGACTCGCCCGAGAAGAAGAGGTCGCGCAGCGTGCGGCCCCCAAGCAGCGACGGCGTGGCGGTGGTCGCGCCGCGAAGCGCGGAAAACGTCCGGTCTTTGAAGCGAATCTCCACCAAATCGCCCACGATGACCGACTCATCGCCGATCGCCCGAACGTTGCCCTCGAGGATCACGATCTCGGTTCCGAGGTCGCCGCGAGCCGCGTCGGCGAAGAGGTCGTAGCCCTGGTAGATCAGGTGCACGCCGCCGGACGCCTCGAAACGGTCGCCAAACCGGCGGTTCTTGGGCGCCCTCACGATGGTCAGTTCTTGTTTGGCAGGGTCTGGCGATCCCGGACCAAGCTGCCCGGATTCCACGTTGATCTTCTCGGGAACGCCGACCGGCTTCTCCCGTTGGCGCACGAGTTCGGCGGCACGCGTCAAGGCCTCGAGGCCGAGCGTCTGTCCATGCCCGATGCCCGCCAGTCCCGCAACCGCCACGATCCAAGCGAACCTCCTCACTCCAGTCTCCTCAGCGCGATCATGCCCAAGACCACGAAGAGGAAGTTAGGCAACCAAGCCGACATCCACGGCGAGACCCAACCGTTCCTACCGAAGATCTCCGTCGAAACGACAAAGGCGTTGTAATACAGGCCGATACTGAACACGCTGAGCATCACGCCCACCAACCCCCCCGAGCGCGCCAGCCAGATCGCGAAGATCGGCGACGTCAGCGCAAAGAAAAGACACGACGCGGGGACGCT
>JACFNW010000150.1 GCA_019454665.1 Fimbriimonadaceae bacterium
GCGGCGTTGGCCGTGTAGCTCTTGCGGGGCACTTGGTTGTCGCAGGCGTTGCCTTCCGGGGACGGCGAGAAGTCGCTCAGGTTCTGGCAACTCGGCCAGCGGGGCTCAAGGCCCTTGTTGGGGTCGCCTGGGCTGACCCACATCTCGACGCTCTTCATGTAGGGCATCAGCATGGCCGAGATGTCCACGTAACCGTTGACTTCGCCCGTATCGTTCTTGTACCAGTACCCCTGCGGATACGTGTCGTCGTAGTCGCTGACGTAGATCATCGTGGCCAAGCCGATCTGCTTGGTGTTGGACAGGTCCACGGACTTCTTGGCGGCGGATTTCGCCTGCGCATAGACGGGGAACAACATGGCTGCGAGGATCGCGATGATGGCGATCACCACGAGCAGTTCGATGAGTGTGAAGGCTTTCTTCATGGGGCGGGCTCCAGACGGCGTGAACCGTGCGCCCTGAAGTGTGGATTCCGATCGGGGACCCTAACCTTCTCTTAGCCGAACCTTCACCGAACCCTAACGCGGCGGTCTACAGCTTGCGCGTGAACGCGGCGCTCCAGTAGGATGCGCCATCCTCCTGGATGTTCCGAACGGCCACCTGGCGCGTCACCCACCACTCCACCCCCGCCCGGACCGACCGGCTGTCGTGCTCGGCCAGGATGCGGAAGCGGTTGGTCAGCGGGAGCGACAACCCGACGAACAGCCCGCGAAACCGTTCCGTACCACCACCCACGGTGAGTTCGGCGGGCGTGTCGCTGTTGTAGTCGCCATCCAAGCCGAGCCGCAACGTGGTCGCCACGAAGAACGAACGGCGTTGGGGCGTGCGGTCCGCCGCGTCGAGCACGCCGACGGTCAACCCCGGCAAGAACCCCACCACGGGGTCGAGAAAGCTGTACGAGAGGTTCAACGTGTCGCGACTTCGGCCCGTGGTCAGGGCATCGCGCACGGCTTCGATCTCGATGGCCTTCGTCAGGCCGTATCCAAGCGAGAGGGTTTGTTGCGACGTGTCGTGGGCCTTGGCGATCCACTCGCCGCGGATCGTGCCAAGCGGGGTCTTGCGTCCCGTGGGAATGAAGATCAGGCGATCGGCCGACGCCGCACCGACGAGAAGCAGGGCCACGGCCACACCAAACGCGCGCATGAAGCGCACCATACCCCGGTCACTGGCCGACAACCGACCGCACCGATAGCACACGGTCTCCGCGCTCCACTTTCTGGAGCACGTCCATGCCGCGCACGACCTGGCCGAACACGGTGTACTTGCCATCCAGGAGCCGAGCATCGGCGAGCAGGATGTAGAACTGGCTGTCGCCCGTGTCCTTCTGCTCGGGGATCGCGGCCAGACCAACCGCGCCCGCGACGTTGGGGAACCCCGAATCCTCAAAGGGAATGCGCGTGCCGCTGCCGCCCGAACCGATTCGAGCGTCGTCCAGATTCGACTTGGACAGGGGGTCGCCCAACTGAACGATGTAGGGACGGGGCGACTTCTCGACGCGATGGACGCGCTGGTCGTCGTAGAACTTCCGTGCGGCCAAGCCAAGGATGTGGGCGGTGGCCTTGGGCGCTTCCTTGGTGTGAAGCTGAATGGCGATGGTGCCGCGGTTCTCGATCTCGACCGTGAGCCACGTTTGGCCCTTGGGCGGGCGCAGGGCCTGGCCGGGCGCCAGGGCGCAGGCGACGAGCAGGATCAGGAGCGGCAGAACACGGGCCACGGACACATCCTTAGACGTGCGCAGCGGCGCGATGGCACACGGAATCAGTCTCTGAGCCGTCGCCCGTAGCCGTCGTACTTCACGTTGCCCGTGAGGATGAGCAGCCCGTCTATGAACGACCAAATGCAGAGGACGCCGCCCGAGCAGATGGCGAGTACGAGTTGCATCACGCCCAGCGCGCCGTAGCCGAGCATCATTCGTCCCACTCCCGGAAGGAACAACTGGAGGATGCCGGCGGCCAGCCGGCTGCGGTCGCTCACCACCTCTTGGTTCGCCATCCAGCCCGTCTGAACCATGGCGGGCGAGTACGTCGGATTGGCGGGGACCATCGCCACGGGGGCGGGGGGTGGCGCGAGGACCGCGGGAGCGGCTTGCTGCGGCTGGGGGATGGGGGGCGGATCGGGAGGCGCGACCGAGGCGTGTTTGGCGAACACGGGCTGAAGCTCCACGACCGTATGGGCGGGCAACCAGTTCGCCATGCCCGAGCGCCACACGTAGGTCTCGCGCATGATGACGCCCGCTTCGATCAGCTCGTCAACCTGTTCGAAGGTCAACGGCCCCAGCTGTCCGTAGTGTCCGACGTAGTACCAATCGCCCAAGGCGTCCTCGCGTGTCCGGGCGGCACCGCCGTCCGGGGTGAAGGTCATTCTACTGACAAGGGAGGCGAAACGACACCCAAAGTCCCAATCGCCCGCAACTTTCGGGCCTCCTGCCATACTCTCTTGCCGAGAGGCAACGCATGCACCACGGCACTTTTGGTTATCCGCACCCGATCAACGAACCCGTTCTATCGTACGCCCCTGGCACTCCCGAACGCTCCCGACTGAAGGCGGAACTCGCTCGGTTGAAGAGCGAAGTCGCCGAGGTGCCCATGGTGATCGGGGGCAAGAACGTCGAGACGGGCCGTCTGGGCGACCTTCGCCCGCCCCACGAGCACGGCCACTTGCTGGGCCGCTTCCACCAAGGCGGCGCCGAACACGTCGCACAGGCGATCGAAGCCGCGTTGAAGGCCAAAGCGGATTGGGCCAGCCTGAGCTTCGAGAACCGAGCCAACATTTTCCTGCGAGCCGCCGACCTCATCGCGAGCAAGTATCGCCCGCTCATGAACGCGACCACCATGCTCGGCCAGAGCAAGAACGCGTTCCAAGCCGAGATTGACTCGGCTTGCGAAATCGTGGACTTTTTGCGTTTCAACGTGCACTTTTTGGCCGACATCTACCGCGAGCAGCCGATCAGCGGGCCGCAGATGCACAACCGCATGGAATACCGCCCGCTGGAGGGCTTCGTGCTCGCCGTGACCCCGTTCAACTTCACGGCCATCGCGGGCAACCTGCCCACCTCGGCGGCCATGTGCGGCAATGTTGTGGTTTGGAAGCCTGCCAATACACAGATCTACAGCGCTCAAGCCATCATGCACGTTTTGCGCGAAGCGGGTCTGCCCGACGGGGTCATCAACCTGGTGTACGCCAGCGGGCCGACCGTCGGCGACGTCTGCTTTCGCCACCGAGACTTTGCCGGCGTCCACTTCACGGGCTCTACGGGCGTGTTCCAGACCATGTGGAAGACCATTGGCGAGAACATCGCGCGCTATCGCTCCTATCCGCGCATCGTCGGCGAGACGGGCGGCAAGGACTTCGTCCTGGCGCACGCCAGCGCCGACCCCGACGTGGTGGCGACGGCCCTGTTGCGGGGCGCGTTCGAGTACCAGGGGCAGAAGTGTTCGGCGGCCTCGCGCGCCTATGTGCCCGCCAGCATGGCTTCGGCCGTTCGCGACCGCTTGGTGGCCGGGATCGAGAGCATGAAGATGGGCACGGTCGAGGACTTCTCGAACTTCGTGAACGCCGTCATTGACGAGAAGAGTTTCGATTCGATTCAGGCTTACATCGAGGGGGCCAAGGCTTCGCCGGATACGTCCATCTTGGTGGGTGGCGAGTGTAATAAATCGGTGGGGTACTTCATCCGGCCCACGGTGATCGAGACGGTCAATCCGATGTCTGCCACGATGTGCGAGGAGATCTTCGGGCCGGTCCTCACACTCTTCGTCTACGACGATTCGAAGTTCGAGGAGACGATGGACTTGGTGGACGGAACGTCGCCCTATGCCCTGACGGGCGCGGTGATCGCGCAGGACCGAGCCGTGGTGGATCGGGCCACGCGTCGGCTGGCCGATGCGGCGGGCAACTTCTACATCAACGACAAGCCCACGGGCGCGGTCGTGGGGCAGCAGCCCTTCGGCGGCGCGCGCGGCAGCGGCACGAACGATAAGGCCGGTTCGCGGTTGAACCTGTACCGCTGGCTCAGCGCGCGCACGATCAAGGAGACGTTTGTTCCGCCGACCGACTACCGCTACCCGTTCCTGCAGGAGCCCTGACCGGGCGCCGAATCGCGAAAAACGGCCCACGGATTCGGGTGGGCCGTGTTATACTGTTTGGAACGGCTTGCCTTGGCGGGCCGTTGACAACCGAGGCCGAATGCCGCGACCGCGGCAACGGGGAACCCGATCACGGGGCTAATCCGGAAGCTTTTCCGGAGGGGTGGTTCTTGGCCCTAGCCCGACAGCTAACTTCGTAGGCCGATTCAGGAACCGAACCGAGAGGTTCGGAGGAGGTTTGATTGACCGAACACGACGTTCGCGCCCGTTTGCTTGAAATCCAGGCCTCGCGTCTGGAGCCCATCCAGAAGGCCAAGGCCATCTTGCGCCTGCGGCGGCACGTCACCCGCCAGATTGCATCCCTCGGCGTTTCGCTCGCTCGTCCCGACTATGGAGTCGACCCAGACGCGGCGACGCGCATGACGCGTTTGTCCCAGAGCCTCCACCAATTGGACGATGACGTCCGGGAAGCGGCTCGGGCAGCGCTCTCATCGCGGCGTTCGCGTCGTCCGGTCGCACTCTAAGCCGGGCGCGCGGCACAGAATCCGGTTCGTACAGCGTGGTCGGGCCGGGTTCGTCTCATCCAAGGGCCAAAGAAAGGGGGCACCGCAGAAACGCCCGGTGCCCCAACCCACCCCGATATTCAGGTGGACTGCCCCCATTCGGGGGCTTGAGGCCCTATAATCGGGCCATGACCCTGCAGTTCGAGCGCGAAGCGCTCGCCGACCTCGCCCGCGAAGCGGGACGGCTCGCCCAATCGGCGCGACGTTCGCTGGTGCGCGAGATCAAGCCCGACGGGTCGGTGGTCACCAATGCGGATCGCGAGGTCGAGGTGTTTCTCCGCGAGCGGCTCGCGCAACTCCAGCCGGGAAGCGCCGTGTGGGGCGAGGAGTTCGGCTTCGCCGAGGACGGCCCCGGCGGCGTTTGGCTCGTGGACCCCGTGGACGGCACGACCAACTTCTCGCTCGGTTCGCCGTTGTGGGGGGTGAGCATCGCGTTCTACCATGCCGGCGAAGTGCTGGCCGGAGCGGTCGCCCTCCCCGACCTCGGCGAGACGTACTCGTGCATCGCGGGGGGCGGCGTGGACCTCGACGGGCGCACGTTGCTGCCGTTGGCGTCCGGCCCCATTGATTCGGGCTCGCCCGAGACAGCCTTGGTCAGGCAAACTGCGTTGCGGCGGGGCGGTGTGCGTGGATGGGTGCTTCGTGGCCTCGGGTCGTTTGCGCGGGCTGGTGGGCATGCGCGAAAAGCTGTACGACATCGCCGCCGTGGCCCTGTTCGTCACGGAACTGGGCGGTATCGTGCGCTACGCCGACGGCCGCCCGCTGCGGTTCGAGGACATCGCCGACGACCGCCCGATCGCTGACGCATGGCTCCTGTTCCCAGCCGAATCCGGGTTCGTCTTGGATACGGCCGAGTAGGCCTTTCAAGCGACTCGTCTGCCGCACGCCCATAATGGAGGCGAATCCCATGTTCTACGGTGGCCGCGCGAAGCAGATGCCCTACTTCAGCGACTACGTGGCGTCGCGGGTCGAGGCTCGGCGGGCGTCCACGTTGCGCGGGCACCGCTGGGTGGGTTTGCGCTTCGGCGTGCCGATGATCGCCGGAGGCGCGCTGCTCATGGCGCTGCGCATGCCGCAGGTGGCCATCCTGCTGGTCCTCCTCGGCATTCTGGGGCTCTACGCCTATCCCGAGTTGGCCAAAATGCGCGACCAGCGCGAGGCCGCCCTGCGGCGCGATGCGCTCGAACACCTGCACCAATTGCTTCTCGACCGCAAGCTGCATCGGGCGCTCGAACCCGCCTTGATGGAAGTGCTCGAGAGCGGCGCGCGCGCCTACCGCGACGCCAAGCAACGCCTCGAATCCCCGCTTTGGAACGCCCAATCCGGAGGCCACTGGAGCAGCCTGAGCGGCCACTTGTCCCAAGCGATGGACACGGCCATGGAAGACCTCTGCTTGATCGCGGCGGCT